>NZ_JBFODV010000132.1:0-3232 GCF_040908495.1 Aeromonas sp. R1-1
ACCATAGGTCAGACCTGTTTGGTGGTAAACCGATTTATAGCGGTTCCGCCGCCGGTTTTTCAGCCAATGGCAAAGGCGAGAAAATGGCGGAGTTGTGTGCCGTGGCCGTATCGGGTGAAAGCTGGGCAGGTTGAGGAGAAGGGGGGGGGCAAAAGGGTCAAAAAACCCACATGGTCAGGCACATGTGGGTCGGGAAAAACCAGACAGGGTAAAACAGACACTCCCTGTGTCGGTCATCTTCAGCTCAGGTGGAGGTGGTCCATCTGCTGGCGCTTTTCGGGCCAGGGCCCCTGCTGGTGGTCACCAAATCTTCACACGCTCGGAAGGTGGCAGATAGAGCTTGTCTCCCGGCTTGATGGCAAAGGCACGATAGAAGGCCGGCATATTGGCGACGACGCCATTGACCCGGTACTCCTGCGGCGAGTGGGGATCTGTCTTGAGCAGAACGGCAGCGAGCTCGGGCCGGTACTTTCCTTTCCACACCTGCGCCCAGCCGATAAAGAAACGCTGCTCGGCGGTGAAGCCATCGAGCACCGCTGGCAGGCGGTTGCCCAGGGCGAGCTGGTACGCCTTGTGGGCGATGGTCAGACCACCGAGATCGCCGATGTTCTCGCCAAGGGTCAGCTGGCCGTTGACATGCTCCCCCTTGATGGGCTCGAAACGGTCGTACTGTTTCGCCAGTTTTTGCGCTCTGGCTGTGAACTCCTTGAGATCGGCCGGAGCCCACCAGTTGTGCAAGGCACCGTTGCCATCGAATTTGGCCCCCTGATCATCGAAACCATGGCTCAGCTCGTGGCCGATGACCGCGCCGATGGCGCCATAGTTGACCGCATCATCCGCCTTAAGATCGAAGTAGGGCGGTTGCAGTATGGCGGCCGGGAAGACGATCTCGTTGTTGTTCGGGTTGTAGTAGGCGTTCACCGTCTGCGGATTATCGAACCACTCCTCCCGATCCACCGGTTGATGGAGGCGGGCAAGGTGCTCGTTGTAACGCACCGTGGCCGCGCGCTGGGCATTGCCGACCAGATCATCGGGACGGATCTCGATTGCGCTGTAATCCTGCCACTGGTCGGGATAGCCGATCTTGACCCGTACCTTCTCCAGTTTCGCCAGCGCCTGCTGTTTGGTCGGGGCAGACATCCAGTCGAGCCCACCGATCTCCTGGCGATAGGCGGCGATCAGATTGTGCACCATGGTCGCCATCTGTGCCTTGGCTTCGGCCGGGAAGTAGCGCTCCACGTAGAGTTTACCCACCGCCTGACCCAGATAGTCGTCCAGCACCTCCATGGCCTGCTTCCAGGGCTCCCGCTGCCGGGGGATGCCGCTCAGGGTCGTGCCGTAGAAAGCGAAGTGCAGGGCATTGCTCTGGCTGTCGAGATAGGGCGCATAAGTGCGTAGCAGATGGAACAGGCAGTAGGATTGCCACTGAGCGATGCTGGTCTCCTGCATCACGGCGGTCAGCTTCTCCAGATAGTCCGGCTCACTGACGATGATCTCCGTTTCCCCGGCGATACCGGCCTCTGTCAGGTAGCGTTGCCAATCCAGGGTGGGCAGCAACTGACTGAGGCGAGCGATGGGCAGTTTGTTGTAGGTGAGGTTGTCATCCCGCCGCTTGACTCTATCCCACTGCAGGCTGGCGAGGCGGGTCTCCAGCGCCAGAATGCGATGAGCCTGTTCGCTCGCCCTCTCGACGCCGGCATGATTGAGCAGGGCGGTAATGAACTGCTCGTAGCTGGCCCGCAGTGCCTTGCTGGCAGCATCTGCTTTCAGGTAGTAGTCCCGATCCGGCAGACCGAGACCGGATTGCTGCAGGTAGATCCCGTAGCTGTCAGGCTGCTTCTTGTCGGCCATGATCCCGATACCAAAGGGAGCACCGCCGCCCAGCTTGTTAACACGGGCAAAGTAGGTGGCCAGCGAGGTGCCATCATGGATGGCCATGATCTCGTCACGCAGCGGCTGAATGGGGGTCAGCCCTTTGGCATCCCGTCCGGCCTGATCCAGATAGCTGGCGTAGAGGTCGGCGATCTGCTGGCGAGGGGTTCCGGCTTGTTGCGGGCGCTTGAGCAGCTCCTCCAGCAACACCTTGCGATCCTCCAGCGACTTGTCCGCCAACAGATTGCCGATGGTCTGCCCCGGCATGTCATCCGGTATCCGGGTCTGTGCCAGCCAGTTGCCGTTGACGTGGCGAAACAGATCGTCCGCCGCGCGCACGCTGTTATCCATGCTGGCCAGATCCACCCCGGAGTGGCCGCTGGCGGCACCGGCGCATGGGGCGAGGCCAAGCAGGGCCAGCGCAATGAGGCTGGCGATCATGCTGCGTTGCTGTTTCATCGTGTGTGTCCTGTATGGAGAGTCGGTGGTGAATTGGCTGTAACCGGTGGTCAATCAGCTGCGAACGACCGAGAGGAAACGACCGTCGTGATTGAAGGTGCAGGTAAAGTCGACCGCATCATCGTCGGTCTCGTACTGGCCATAGACCTTGTATCTGTGGCCACTCTCTTCTGCCGACTCGGTGGTGATATCGCGGGGGGAGACATGGAATTTGCTGGCTGCTTCCCCCGAGCAGTAACGGGGCATCTTGCTGGTGGCCATATGCTGGTCATCGCTATCGTCATGCTGGCCATCATGCTCGTGTTTGTTATCGCTGTGCTTTTTCCCGGCGTAATAGCCAGCGGCGCCGATGGCACCCAGCGCAGCTGCACCTATCAGGACTTTCTTGGTATCCATATTCTGGCAGCCGCTCAATGCCAGACTGGCGGCCAACCCCATTACCATCAAGGAGTGTTTCATCTCTCGGATCCTTTCAATTATCAAATGAGCAAGTCGATGTCAGCCGGACGATGGTCACAGGGCCCAGCGCTGGAATGGCGCCACTTTGCAATGGTCAGGATGAAGAGGACACTCAAATAAAATTAAAAAAAGTTATAAAAGTCCGGGAGCCGGAGCGAGCGCGGTATGGGTGGCGCGGTGAGGGGAGAAGGACGCAGGTTTCATCCATGCGGTAAGTAGTGGTGTGGGGCAAATGTTTGTTTTTACACTTTTATTTCTCTTTATATTTTATCAAGAGTGGTGGCTGTCTGTTATGCGGCGGCCAGCCATGCTGGCATTGGATAACAGTCTCTATCTTCATCAACTGGGCATAAAAAAGGCTATGTCCCAATTACGTGTTGCATGGGGCGCCCCAGCGCCTCATGCAAACATGCTTTGATATTCACCCCCCTCCCGTAACGCT
>NZ_JBFODV010000133.1:0-4842 GCF_040908495.1 Aeromonas sp. R1-1
CGCCGTGGAACCACCTGATCCCATGCCGAACTCAGAAGTGAAACGCGGTAGCGCCGATGGTAGTGTGGCATTCGCCATGCGAGAGTAGGACACTGTCAGGCACCTATTTAGAAGAGGCCTCCCATTCGGGAGGCCTTTTTGCATTTCTGCGTTCCAAAAATCTGCCATGCCGCTGGCATTTTAGTAAAAGTGCTGGGCTATCAAGGGATTGCCCGTTACTCTTTAGCCGTTACCGATTAACACGTGATGCTGCCAGCGAGGTATTGATGGCTACGTTGAAGGAAATTGCACAGGAAGCGGGGGTTTCTCTCGCCACGGTATCCCGGGTACTGAACGAGGATCCCAGCCTGAGCGTCAAGGAAGAGACCAAGCAGCGGATCTTCGAGATTGCCGAACGGCTGGAGTACAAGACCAGCAGCGCCCGCAAGGGGGTGCACAAGAGCAAGCTGCACTTTCTGGTGGTCTATGCCTATCCCCAGAGTACCGAGGTCAACGACCCTTACTATCTCGCCATCCGTTATGGCATCGAGACCCAGAGCGCCCGCCTCAATATCGAGCTGACTCATCTCTACAACTGTGGTGAAGGGCGCGAGCTGAGCGCCGTGGATGGCATTCTGGTGGTCGGCACCCTCACAGCCGAGCGTCTCGTCCAGCTAAGGGCTTGTTCCAGCCAGCTGGTGTTTGTCGACTGCCGTTCACAGGGAGAGTTCGACTCGGTTGATGTGGATCTCGCACTGATCAGCCAGCAGGTCGTCGATTACTTTATTGCGCAGGGGCACCAGCGCATCGGTTATATCGGTGGCCAGGATGAGAATCCAGATCTGCGCGAACTGGCCTTCCGGGATTATGGTCAGCGGCTGGGGGTGGTGCAGGAAAGCGATCTCTATCGTGGGGACTTCTCCAGTGCCTCCGGCTACCAGTTGGCGAAGGAGATGCTGGCGGGTGACTGGCCCAAGGCGCTGTTCGTTGCCTCCGACTCCATCGCCATTGGTGTGCTGCGTGCCATTCATGAGAAGGGATTGGCGATTCCCCAGCAGATCGAGCTTATCAGCGTTAACGATATCCCGACCGCCAAGTTCACCTTCCCGCCGCTCTCTACGGTGCGGATCCACTCCGAGTTGATGGGCTCCCAGGGGGTCAATTTGCTGGTTGAGCGGCTGCGAGACGAGCGTGATATTCCACTCCGGGTGCTGGTACCGAGCAAGTTGACCCTGCGTGGCACCACTCGCTGATTTTAGTAAAACACTCTGTTTTTTAGTCGCGCCATCTTGCGGTGGTGCGACACCTCTCCCAAGTAAACTTATTTCCCATATCATCCTGTGACGTCATATCGTATTGTTTTATAGTTAATTTTATTGCAGTTCAGCCAACGGCTATCAACATCTATGCCACTCATCCATATTTTGCCCTCCTTTATCTCCCGCTTCTGATCTCGCTCACAAAACCATCTGTTCATTGTGACCAGGTTAAAACTTTACCAATCCAAAGCTGATATTTAGTAAATGTTTATCTAGAGTTTACCCAGTTAACGTTGCCTTGTTCCGGGAGGACATGTGAATAACTGGGAAAACGTCCAATTCGTTGGTGAAAACAGGCTGGCTCCGCGCGCCTACTTCTTCTCTTATGCCGACCACGCGCTGGCGGCCACTATGCAGCGCGAGCTGAGTCGCCGTTTTCTGAGCCTTGGCGGCCAGTGGCAGTTTCACTACTTCGACCACCCCCTGCAGGTGCCGGAGGCCTTCTATCACAGCCCCATGTGCGAGTGGGGCCAGATCACCGTGCCCAACATGTGGCAGATGGAAGGACATGGTCAGCTGCAGTACACCGACGAAGGTTTTCCCTTCCCCATCGACGTCCCCTTCGTGCCGACCAACAACCCCACCGGCGCTTATCAGCGCAGCTTCATACTGAGCCCGGCCTGGGACGGCGAGCAGGTGATCATCAAGTTTGACGGGGTGGAGACCTACTTCGAGGTCTATGTGAACGGCCACTACGTTGGCTTCAGCAAGGGCAGTCGTCTCACCGCCGAGTTCGATATCAGCGCCTACGCCAAGGTTGGCGAGAACCTGCTGTCGGTGCGGGTGATGCAGTGGGCTGACTCCACCTATATCGAAGATCAGGACATGTGGTGGATGGCGGGGATCTTCCGCGACGTCTATCTGGTGGGCAAATCGGCCGCCCATGTGCAGGACTTCTTCATCCGCACCGCGCTGGCCGATGACAATCAAAGTGCCACCCTGAGCTGCGATATCCAGCTGGAAAATCTGGGGACGCCCGTCCGTGATCACCGTCTGGTCTGGTCGCTGCTGGATCAGGGCAGCGAGATCGCCAGTGGCTCGCTCGACCATCTCGCCATCGACGGCAAGTGTGATTGCCGCTTCACGCTGGATCTGGCCAACCCCCATCTGTGGAGTGCCGAAGATCCTTACCTCTATCAGCTGCAACTCTCCCTCTACAACGGTCAGGGCGAGCTGCTGGAAGTGATCCCGCAGCGGGTCGGGGTGCGTGAAATCAAGGTCAAAGATGGCCTCTTCTACGTCAACGGCCACTACCTCAAGCTGCACGGGGTGAACCGCCACGACAACGACCACCTCAAGAGCCGCGCGGTCGGCATGGATCGTGTTGAACGCGATATCGTGCTGATGAAGCAGCACAACCTCAACTCGGTGCGCACCGCCCACTACCCGAACGACCCGCGCTTCTATGAGCTGTGCGACCAGTACGGTTTGTTCGTGATGGCGGAGACCGACGTGGAGACCCACGGTTTTGCCAACGTTGGCGATCTCAGCCGCATCACCAACGATCCCTTCTGGGAGCCGGTGTTCGTGGATCGCATCGAGCGCCACGTGCGCGCCCAGAAGAACCACCCCTCCATCATCATCTGGTCGCTCGGCAACGAGTCCGGCTACGGCTGCAACATCAGAGCCATGTACCAGCGCTGCAAGGCGATCGACCCGACCCGGCTGGTGCACTACGAAGAGGATCGCGATGCCGAGGTGGTGGATGTGGTGAGTACCATGTATTCCCGCGTCTCCCAGATGAACTGCTTCGGCGAGTTCCCGATGGAGAAGCCGCGCATCCTCTGCGAATACGCCCACGCCATGGGCAATGGCCCGGGTGGCCTCAGCGAATACCAGCAGGTGTTTGACCGCCATCCCCACATTCAGGGCCACTACATCTGGGAGTGGTGCGATCACGGCATTCTGGATCAGGACGAGCAGGGGCGCCCCGTCTACAAGTACGGCGGCGACTACGGCGACTACCCCAACAACTACAACTTCTGCATGGATGGCCTCATCTATCCGGATCAAACCCCTGGGCCGGGCCTGCGCGAATACAAGCAGGTGATCTGCCCGGTCAAGGTGCGCGCGCTGGATCTGGCGAGTGGCAAGCTGGCGGTCGAAAACCGCTACTGGTTCTCCACTCTCGACGACATCCGCCTGCTGGTCGAAGTGAAGGCCGAGGGCGAGCTGCTGGCCAGCCAGCAAATCCGGCTGGAAGGGGTGGCTCCCGGTGCCACAACAGAGCTGCAGCTCGAACTGCCATCCCTCGATGGGCGGGAAACCTTCGTCCAGCTGCGGGTCATCAAGGCCACTGCCACCCGTTACAGCGCGGCGGAGCACGAGCTGGGCCAGTACCAGTTCCAGCTGAAGGCATCGACTCGCCAGTTGCAGCCCTTTGCCAACCCCAACGCCACTCCGTTGCAGATTGCCGATGAGCGCCTCGCGCTGACCTTGAGCGGCAGCGGCTTTGCCCTGCGCTTCTCGCGCCTCGACGGCAAACTGGTGAGTTGGCAGCAGGATGGTATCGAGCTGATTGAGCGCTCGCCGCGCCTCACCTTCTTCAAGCCGATGATCGACAACCACAAGCAGGAGTACGAGAGCCTGTGGCACCCGAACCACCTGCAGATCATGCAGGAGCACTTCCGCACCCTGAGCTGGCGTCAGCTGGGTGAGGCGGTCGAGGTAACGGTGGAGAGTCTGATCGCACCGCCGGTGTTCGACTTTGGCATGCGCTGCCGCTACGTCTACACCCTGAGCCCGAACGGTCAGCTGCACGTGGCTCTGTCCGGCCAGCCCTACGGCGGCTATGACGACATCATTCCCAAGATCGGCTTCGAGCTGGGCATTCGTCAGGATCTCGACCGGGTGCACTACTACGGCATGGGGCCGGGCGAAAACTATCAGGACAGCCGCCAGAGCAACTGGATCGACAGCTTCCAGAGCACAGTCAGCGAGATGTGGGAGCACTACCCCTTCCCGCAGGACAACGGCAACCGCCAGCAGGTGCGCTGGGCGACTCTGACCAACCGCCACGGCGCCGGTCTCTACGTGCGACCCGATGCCCCCATCAACCTGAGCGTCTGGCCCTACAGCTGGGAGCATATCCACGCGGCGCAGCACATCAACGAGCTGGAGCCCTGCGGTTATCTCACCCTCAATCTGGATCACAAGGTGCTGGGGCTGGGCTCCAACTCCTGGGGCTCCGAAGTGCTGGACTCCTGGCGGGTGCGCTTCGAGCCATTCAGCTTCGGCCTGACCCTGCTACCCATCGCCCGTGGCAACCTCAATCCGGCTGCGCTGGCCGGGCTCGATCTCACCATCAACGGCGGGAGGAACCTCGCATGATCACCCTGGACAACCTGACCCTGTTCAAAAACATCTACCGGGAAGGCAAGAAGTGGGGCCGCTGCGTGGAGGCCATCAACAACCTGCCGAACCTCAAACCCGGCATCTGCCACTCCATCGGTGACTCCCTCACCTATCGCTTGCAGGAGGGGGCCAGCCCGGCCACCTCCCTGTTCGAGGGGCAGCGCCGTTACTTCGACGTTCACTACTACCT
>NZ_JBFODV010000134.1:0-3105 GCF_040908495.1 Aeromonas sp. R1-1
GTTTGCAATAAAAAACATCCCGCCTCGGCGGGATGTTTTTTATCTGCCGTCGTATATATGACAGAGCCTGTTACCAAGGTGTCAGCGGCTCATCAGTGGTTCCATGAAGCGGGCCACTTTGTCGCGGATCTGCGGCTGCGCCGCCGGGGTAGGGTGAATGCCATCGTTCATCATAAGTTCAGGGCGCAGCGCAATATCATCCATGAAGAAGGGGAGCAGGGGCAGCTTGTTGGTCTCGGCGAGTTCCGGGAAGATCTGCTCGAACTGGCGCAGATAGCGGGCTCCGTAGTTGCGGGGCAGCTGGATCTGGGTCAGCGCGACCTGAATCCGCTTCTCTTTGGCAAGGGCAATCATGCTGGCCAAATTCTGGCGGGTAATGGCAGGGGCAAAGCCGCGCAGGCCATCGTTGCCCCCCAGTTCGAGCAGCAGCCAGTCCGGCTGATGCTGCTCCAGCAGGGCGGGCAGGCGCGCCAGCCCTCCCTGGGTGGTCTCACCGCTGACGCTGGCATTGATGAGGGTGTGCTCGCCCCCCTCGTTCTGCCATTTTTGTTCAAGCAGGGCAGGCCAGCTCTGCTTCTCCTGCATCTGATAGCCGGCACTCAGGCTGTCACCGAGCACCAGCAGAGTCTGGGCCTGAACCGACGAGAGCAGGCTGCCGAAGCCAACCAGCAAGGCAAACAGAATACGCACCATCAATTCAACTCCCGCTATGGATTGCCATCAAGGGATTGGGACAAAGGATATCGAGCATGAGTTCAACCCCCATTATTGTCGTCAAGGGCCTCGGCAAATCGGTTCGCCTCGGCCAGGAAAGTCTCACCATCCTTGAAGGGATCGATCTGCAAGTCAATAGCGGCGAGACAGTGGCACTGGTCGGCGCCTCCGGCTCCGGCAAGTCCACTCTGCTGGGATTGCTGGCCGGGCTCGATCTGCCGAGTCAGGGAGACATCGAAATCCTCGGAAAATCTTTGGGCGAGCTCGACGAAGAGGGGCGGGCCCGATTGCGTGCCGAGCAGATCGGCTTTGTGTTCCAGTCGTTCCTGCTGCTCCCGACCATGACGGCGCTGGAGAATGTGATGCTGCCCGCCGAGCTGCGCGGCGAGCGGGATTGCGAACCAAGAGCCCGTGAACTGCTGGCCGCGGTCGGGCTTGGCGAGCGGTTGCACCATCTGCCGCCACGGCTCTCCGGCGGTGAGCAGCAGCGGGTGGCCATTGCTCGTGCCTTCATGACCCGTCCAAGCCTGCTGCTGGCGGACGAGCCGACCGGCAACCTCGACAGCAAGACCGGCGAGAAGGTGATCGAGCTGCTGTTTGAACTCAATCGCAAGCACGGCACCACGCTAGTGGTAGTGACTCATGACCATCAGCTGGCCGAGCGTTGCCAGCGGCAAGTGGTTATGACGGCGGGCAGGCTGGAGCGCGAGGTTAGTCATGCCGTGGTGTAACGCAGGGGGCAGGCGAGTGAGCGGAGGTGGTCAGGGATGATGCAGTGGCGATTGGGATGGCGACTGCTGCGCCGGGAAGGATGGAGCGGCGAGCTGCGCTGGTTTGTGTTGGCGCTGGCCCTGAGTGTGGCCTGTGTGCTCAGCGTGGCGCTGGTGGCAGATCGGCTGGAGGCAGGACTCAAGGCATCTGGCCGCGACTTTATCGGGGCGGATCGGGTGCTGCGCACTGCCACTGCGGTTCCGGATGGCTGGTTGCTGCAGGCACAAAAAGATGGTCTGGCGTTGCAGACCACGGTCAGTTTCAACAGCATGCTGTTTCACGGCGATGCGCTGCAGCTCGCCTCAATCCGGGCGGTGCCCGACAGTTTTCCCTTCTACGGCAAGCTGGAGCTGACCCCGGCCCGGGCTCCAGCTCCCGGTGAAATCTGGCTCTCTGCCCGGGTGATGCAGTTGCTGGCGGCCAAGGTGGGGGATGAGCTGGAGGTGGGCAATACGGTGCTCAAGGTGGCTGGTCTGCTTGGCGAGGAGCCCGATCAGGGCTTCAGCCCCTTCCTGCTGGCGCCGCGGGCGCTCATCCACAGCGCCGACATCGAGGCGACCGGCGCCCTGCTGCCGGGCAGTCGTCAGCAGTGGCGCTATCTCTTCAAAGGGTCGCGAGAGGAGCTGGCCCGCTATGAGCGCTGGTTGGTTCCTCAGCTGCAGGCGGGGCAGAAGTGGATCACCCCCGATGACAGTGAATCCCAGGTGGGCCGCTCGCTGGTCAATGCCGAGCGTTTCTTCCGGCTGGCGTCCCTCTGCGGTGTGCTGCTGGGGGCGCTGGCGATGGGCATAGCGGTACGTCACTTTGCCGAACGCCAGACCAATATGGTGGCGCTGCTCAAGACGCTGGGGGCATCGCGCACCAGTCTGTGGCAACTGATGAGCGGGCTGTTGCTGTCGCTGACCCTGATCGGCGCCCTGCTGGGGCTGGTGGCGGGTACCATCATGCAGTGGTTTACCCTGCAACTGCTGGGTGAGTTGCTGCCACCGGATTTGCCGCCTCCCTCCTGGCGCCCCTTTGCACTAGGAGTGGCGGTTGCCCTCTTTATCACCCTGCTGCTCGCCTTTATCCCCTTCTTGCGGCTGCTGAAAGTGCCGCCGCTGCGGGTGTTGCGCCGCGAGCTGGAGGCGGGGATCCCCCCCTGGCTGGCGCTGCCGGTCGGTCTGCTCGGCCTGTTTGCGCTGGTATGGGGCTTTACCGCCGATGTGCGGCTGGCGCTGGGTTTGGTGGGAGGAATGGGTCTGCTGATGGGGCTGCTGGCTCTGCTGGCCTCCCTGATGTTGCGACTGGGGGCGCGGGTGAGCGGTCCGCACGCCCTGCGGCTGGCGTTGGCCCATCTGTCGCGCGAGCGGCGCAGCGGTCTGTTCCAGCTGGCCGGTTTTGCGCTGGCGCTGATGCTGTTTGGCTTGCTCTGGGCGGTTCGCATCGATCTGCTGGAGGAGTTCTCCGCCCGTTTGCCGGCCGATGCCCCCAACCGTTTTCTGGTCAATGTGGCCGAGAACGAGCGGGAAGGGATCCTGAGCGAACTGGCGGGAGCCGGCGCTGTTACCTCCGACTTCTATCCCATGGTGCGCGGGCGCCTGACCCATATCGCCGGTGATGCGGTGGGTGAGGGGGCTC
>NZ_JBFODV010000135.1:0-18696 GCF_040908495.1 Aeromonas sp. R1-1
CCCCGTGATCGATGCGGCATACCTTCAGCTCGTTGATCGCCTGCCAGATGTAGTCGGCAGGGCCCTCTTCACCTGCGTGGGCCACCACCGGCAGCCCCAGCTCGCGGCATTTGGCAAAGACCCGGGCAAACTTGATCGGCGGATTGCCCTTCTCCCCGGAGTCGAGGCCGATGCCGTGAATGCGTGACAGGAAGGGCATAGCCTCTTCCAACGTCGCAAAGGCATCCTCCTCGCTCAGGTGGCGCAAAAAGCTCATGATAAGGCGCCAGCTGATGCCAAACTCCTTCTCTCCGCTCTGCAGCGCCCGCTCGATACCGCCCAGCACGGTAGCAAAGGGGATGCCGCGAGCGGTGTGGGTCTGCGGGTCGAAGAAGATCTCCACATGCACCACCTTGTCGGCGGCGCACCGCTCAAGATAGGCCCAGGTGAGGTCGAAAAAGTCCTGCTCGGTCACCAGCACGCTGGCGCCGCGATAGTAGAGATCGAGAAAGGATTGCAGGCAGTCAAAGTCATAGGCGGCGCACACGCTGGCCACATCGGGCCAGGGCAGTGGCACACCGTTGCGGCGGCCCAGCTCAAACATCAACTCGGGTTCGAGGCTGCCCTCGATATGCAGGTGCAGCTCCAGTTTCGGCAGTCCGGCGATAAATTGCGCGGCGGTGAGGTGTTCGGGTGTGACTGGCTTGGAAATCGGGGTGTCCATAGCGACGGCTCCATCAGCAAAGTGATCCGGCGTCAGCCCCTCCACCAGACTGACCCGACGGCAGCTTTATTGTGCACCGAAGTGGCGAGACAGGGGAGACTTGTCATCAAACAGACTTATAATGGCGTCACAAAAATCATAAATGATTGAACATCTTAACGATTGGCGGCTCGCCTGCGCCCTGACAAGGAGTTTTCATGAAGAAGAACGTCATCTGCGATATCGACGGTGTCATCCTGCACAACAACGATCTCATCCCCGGTGCCGACCGTTTTGTCCATCGCCTGCTGGAGCAGGGCAGCAAGCTCTTGTTCCTCACCAACTACCCGGCCCAGACCCAGAAAGATCTGCAAAACCGCTTCCGCTCCGCCGGGATCGAAGTGCCGGAGGAGTGCTTCTACACCTCCGCCATGGGCACCGCCGACTTTCTCAAGCGTCAGGATGGCAAGAAGGCGTATGTGATCGGTGAAGGGGCGCTGACCCACGAGCTCTACAAGGCCGGTTTCACCATCACCGACATAGACCCCGACTTCGTGGTGGTGGGGGAGACCCGCAACTACAACTGGACCATGATGCAACAGGGAGCCAAGTTCGTCGATCAGGGGGCCCGCTTTATCGCCACCAACCCCGACACCCACGGCCCCATGATGCACCCGGCCTGCGGCGCCCTGTGCGCCCCCATCGAGCGGATGACCGGCAAGAAGCCGTTTTATGTCGGCAAACCGAGCGCCTGGATCATCCGTGCGGCGCTCAACCGGATGGAGGCCCACTCCGACGACACCATCATCATCGGCGACAACCTGCGCACCGACATTCTGGCGGGCTTTCAGGCCGGTCTCGAGACGGTGCTGGTGCTCTCCGGGGTGAGCAAGGTCGCCGATATCGACCGTATGCCGTTCAGACCGAACCACATCTTCGACTCCGTGGTCGACATCGATATCGTCTAATCACCACCCAAGCGTTAAACAGGGCAGGTCTCTCCTGCCCTTGCAGGATCTGTTATGGAACCCATTCTGATCGCCATGGCCTTTGGCTGCGGCATGGTAGTCAATCTGATTGGCCTGCCCCCCCTGCTCGGCTTCCTGGCCGCCGGTTTTATCCTCAACGGCATGGGATATGAAAATACCCCTGCCCTGAGCGAGGTGGCCGATCTCGGCGTCACCCTGCTGCTGTTCACCATCGGTCTCAAGCTCAATATCAAGACCCTGATGCGGCGCGATGTGTGGGGCACCACCAGCCTGCACCTGCTGCTCTCCACCCTGCTCTTTACCGTGGTGCTGCTGGTCTGCAAGGGACTGGGGCTCCACCTCGCCCTGTCGTTGGACTGGAAGCTGGCGCTGCTGCTGGGCTTTGCCCTCTCCTTCTCCAGCACCGTCTTCGCAGTCAAGGTGCTGGAAGATCGCAGCGACATGAATGCCCTCTACGCCCGTATCGCCATCGGGGTGCTGGTGATGCAGGATGTGTTCGCCGTGGCCTTTTTGGCGTTTTCCAGCGGCAAGTGGCCCAGTATCTGGGCGCTCTGGGTGCTGGGATTGCCACTGCTGCGTCCCCTGCTGTTCAAGCTGCTGGAGCGGGCCGGTCACGGCGAGCTGCAGGTGCTGTTCGGTGTCTTTCTGGCACTGGTGGTGGGGGCTGCCGGTTTTGAAGTGGTCGGCCTCAAGCCGGATCTCGGAGCCCTCATCATCGGCATGCTGCTCGCCTCTCATCCGGCTGCGGCAGGGCTTGCAAAGGCGCTCTTCAACCTCAAAGACCTGTTTCTTATCTGCTTCTTCCTCACCATCGGTCTCAACGGTCTGCCGACCCACGACACCATGTTGCTGGCACTGGCGCTGGTACTGGCCCTGCCGCTCAAAAGCGCGCTCTACTATCTGGTCTACAGCGGCGCTCACCTGCGGGTGCGCACCGCGCTGCTCTCGACCCTGGCGCTCACCAACTTCTCGGAGTTTGGCCTGATCGTCGCCGCCATCGCCGCCAAGGCGGGCTGGCTCTCCCACGAGTGGCTGGTGGCGGTCTCGCTGGCACTGGCGGCCAGCTTTATGATCTCTGCCCCCCTCAATGCCCAGAGCGAGCGCATTTACCACCGCATCGGCCACTGGCTGCGAGGATTGCAAGCGAGCAACCTCCATCCGGAAGACAGACCCATAGAGCTTGGCGATGCCGAGGTGATCATCCTCGGTATGGGGCGGATCGGTCAGGGGGCCTACTTCGAGCTGGAGAACAAGTACGGCAACGTCATCCTCGGGGTGGAGAACGATAGCGAGAAGCTGCCCACCCTGCGTGCCCAGGGGATGAACGTCATCGAGGGGGATGCCACCGATACCGACTTCTGGGACAAGGTGCTGCTCTCCAATCAGGTCAATCTGGTGCTGCTGGCCATGCCCCACCACTCGGGGAATCTCTACGCCATCGAGAAGCTGCGCAGCCACGGGTTCAACGGCAAGATCGCCGCCATCGTCCGCTTCGAGGATGATATCGCCT
The DNA here is from genome assembly GCF_040908495.1 of Aeromonas sp. R1-1. Classification (NCBI taxonomy): domain Bacteria; kingdom Pseudomonadati; phylum Pseudomonadota; class Gammaproteobacteria; order Aeromonadales; family Aeromonadaceae; genus Aeromonas; species Aeromonas sp. R1-1. The sequence goes on from NZ_JBFODV010000135.1 coordinate 3,182, forward strand.
CCTTGCAGGAGCAGGGGGTGGATGCGGTGTTCAACGTCTACAACGAAGCGGGCAGCGGCTTTGCCCGTCATGTGATCCGCCGCTTGCAGCCGCTTTGAGTCGTCGGCCAGCAGCCCTTGGCAAGGGAATGCGCATCGTTTAAGTTATGCACAACCTCGTTTAATAAAACAAACAAACGCGGGCCGGGATGGCCCCGCGTTCCTATCTGCCGAAGCCAAGGAGGCACCATGAAGACCCTCAACGACTGGATCCTGCTCGACCGCCACGAGGCGGCCCCTACCCCGCTGATGCCTGCCCCCGAGCGCATTAAAGCGGGCAACCCGAGCCAGACGGTGTGGAACCACTACTCCGACCCCCGCCAGCAGTTTCACGTCGGCTTCTGGGCTTGCGAGCCCGGCCGCTGGGCCATCCACTACACCGAACACGAGTATTGCCAGCTGCTGGAGGGGGATGTGGTGATCCACGACAATCTGGGCGGCCAGCTGGCCCTCAAACCCGGCGATCAATTCGTCATTCCCGCCGGTTTTGTCGGAGAGTGGGAGACCCTCACCCCCTGTCGCAAGGTCTACGTCATCTTCGAACCCGCCTCGGCTTGACGTTCACGTCACCCTGCCCCGTTGCAACAATCCTTATCCTGTTGATCTGCTTGACGCTTACGGCATGATTTTCTGCGGTTTTCCCGCTTGCAAAAGGTTTTTCCGCTAGGCATTGTGTCTGACGAGGAATGTAAATGGAATTTCGAGCCCAAACGTGGGGGGCTCATATAAAAATCAAGAGGATTACCGCCAATGTGTTCAATTTTCGGCATTCTGGATATCAAGTCCGATGCAGTCGCCCTGCGCAAATCGGCGCTGGAGATGTCCAAGCGACTGCGTCACCGCGGGCCTGACTGGTCCGGCGTCTACAGCTCCGACAAAGCCATCCTGGTGCACGAGCGTCTGGCCATCGTCGATCCGGGCAATGGCGCCCAGCCACTCTACAACCCCGAGCGCACCCATGTGCTGGCGGTCAATGGCGAGATCTACAACCACAAAGAGCTGGAGAAGACCCTCAAGGTCGACTTCCAGTTCCAGACCAAATCTGACTGTGAAGTGCTGCTCGCTCTCTACAAGGAGAAGGGCCCGGCGTTTCTCGACGATCTCAACGGCATCTTTGCCTTCATCCTTTATGACGCCGAACAGGATGCCTACCTGATTGGTCGCGACCACATGGGGATCATCCCCCTCTATACCGGCCGCGACGAGCACGGCAACTTCTATGTCGCCTCCGAGATGAAGGCGCTGGTGCCGGTCTGCAAGAGCGTCGAAACCTTCCCGCCGGGACACTACCTGTGGAGCAAGGATGGCGAGCTCAAACAGTGGTACAAGCGCGACTGGATGGAATACAGCGCGGTCGAGCACAACGTCAGCGACAAGGCCGAGCTGAAAGCCGCGCTGGAAGCGGCGGTCAAACGCCAGCTGATGTGCGACGTGCCCTATGGCGTGCTGCTCTCCGGCGGGCTCGATTCGTCCGTTATCTCCGCCATTACCAAGCTCTATGCGGCGCGCCGTATCGAGGACGATGGCAAGAGCGAAGCCTGGTGGCCGCAACTGCACTCCTTCGCTGTCGGCCTGGAAGGCTCACCTGATCTCGCCGCCGCCCGCAAGGTAGCTGATCACCTCGGCACCATCCACCACCAGATCCACTTCACCGTGCAGGAGGGTCTGGATGCCCTGCGCGACGTCATCTATCACCTCGAGACCTATGACGTCACCACCATCCGCGCCTCCACGCCGATGTATCTGATGGCCCGCTACATCAAGGCGATGGGGATCAAGATGGTGCTCTCCGGCGAAGGCTCCGACGAGCTGTTCGGTGGCTACCTCTACTTCCACAAGGCGCCCAACGCCCGCGAGTTCCACGAAGAGAACGTGCGCAAGCTCGCCTCTTTGCACCTCTATGACTGCCTGCGCGCCAACAAGTCGATGGCAGCCTGGGGTGTGGAGGGTCGCGTGCCCTTCCTCGACAAGGAGTTCATGGACGTGGCGATGCGCCTGCAGCCCGCCGACAAGATGTGTGGCAAGGGCAAGATCGAGAAGCACATCCTGCGCGAAGCGTTCGAGGATCTGCTGCCCCACGAAGTGGCATGGCGTCAGAAGGAGCAGTTCTCCGACGGCGTAGGCTATTCGTGGATCGACAGCCTGAAAGCCATGGTGGAACAGGAAGTGACGGATCAGATGTTCGAGGCGGCCGCATTCCGCTTCCCCATCAACACCCCGCTCACCAAGGAGGCCTACTTCTACCGCGCCATCTTCGACGAGCACTTCCCGCTGGAAGCCGCCGCCCGCACCGTGCCCTACGGCAAGTCGGTCGCCTGCTCCACCCCCACTGCGCTGGAGTGGGATGCCAAGTTCAAGGAGATGGCCGACCCGTCCGGCCGCGCCGTGATGGACGTGCACCAGCAAGGCTACTGAGCCTACACGCCAAACCGAGCGGATAACGTCAGATAGCAAAAAGCCCTTCACCATGGTGAAGGGCTTTTTCATCTCCCCATTGCCACGCTCGCCAAATCACATCAGGCCATGCAGATAGTTGATTTTTCATAAATATTTAATTTCTTTACCGAGTGACCATGCATTGACAGGGAGCGCGTCGATTGACTATGCCTGAAGGGTGATCAACAGGATCACCAAGATGACAACAAGGATCGGGAGGGGGCATGGACGCTAACACTCTATCAAGGATCGCCCTGCTGACAGCACTGCTCGCCAGTCCGTCTGCAATGGCCAATGACAATATCGTGGTACTGCAGCTTGGCAGGGCCTTCAGCAATGAAAAGCTCGACATCAACATCGCCGACGCCAAGTTCCATCACATGTTCTGGCGCTGGGGAGACTCAGGCTGCCAATTTGGGCTGGGGGTACGTGGCGGTATGCTCAAGGTAGAAGATGAAAAGAGCGCCAGACTGGGGGGCGGCGCCCGTATCGAATGCCAATGGGGTAACTGGGTGACCTGGATCCCCGGCGAAATGGTCTGGCTCGATCAGTACCAATTTGGCACTCGCGGCAACGGCTACAAGGATTACGGCGGCCCCTTCCAGTTCGCTCTGGGTATCGGCCTCGGTTACGCCATCACCAAGAATTGGCTGATCGGCTATCAGTATGAGCACATGTCCAACGCCTATATGTATGACAAGAACCCGGGGCTCGACAGCCATACCCTCCATATCGAGTACCGTTTTTGACTACAAACCCATTCCTTAGACTGCAGACTGCGCTGCTGGATACAAGCAGGTGTACATTGCTCAAAACGACATGCCCATAGCCTCGTTGACCAATAGTGATATACACATAATAGGCGTCATAGCCGACTGGCCAGCAATGCAGCCACCGAGAAAAAAAGTATCGACGTGCAGCTAGAAGAACTACCGGAGTGGCATCTGGATGCGAGAAGGGAGTGATCCGTTGAGACGACTATCTGGCTCGCAGGAGAGTGATTAACCGTAAGCGCATGCAACTGCGGCGGTTGTTCACAGCGAGCCAGAGCTCAGCAGGCCGCAGCCCCTTGATGTCGGTGATGCGGATGTTGTGGGTATCAGCTTGGCCGAGTCAAAATACGTAACCTGATAAAGGAAGCCGGGCTGGCATCCAAACAACCGGGCGCACACCGCTATAGGTGTTGCACGGTCAAAACGACCGGACATTCCCAATCTGCTGGCCCGAAAAATTGATCTTCCGCAACCCAATCAAGTGTGATGTGGAGATACCACCGACGGCTGAGCAGGCGCTCGTTAGCATTATCTTGGCCGCAATACTCGCCCAGCATAACCAGCGGGTCATGGGTTGAGCAGTGTCTGACAAACCCGATGCAATACTGAGAACAAAAGTGCTCGATATGGACAATCTGGAGCGGGTTTTCCCCTCAGGTGTCGTTTCAATCTGCCTGGGTAACCGACACGACAACTGGGCCTTTCCGCAACGACGGTGGCACTTTCCAGTCCTTTCTCGCCCACCATAACCAACAAAAAAGTGCGCTTCTTAACAAAATTTAATTACCGGTTAACCGATTAATAATTAACCCGTAAAAATGACATGTAAATCAGTGCGAAAGTGTCATAATGCGTAACATTATTGTTAAGTCGCTTGATTAATTTGGTTAGGAAAAACCTCTATGTTTGCTGATATTTCTGCTCAACATTGGGCTTTTGCCATTTATGTCATCGGTGCCATCACCATCTGTCTGGTGATGATAGGTCTCGCCGCCCTGCTGGGAGGTCGCGCCTACGGCCGCACCAAGAACAAGCCATTTGAATCTGGTGTCGACTCGGTCGGCAGTGCCCGCCTGCGTTTTTCCGCCAAGTTCTATCTGGTCGCCATGTTCTTCGTCATCTTCGACGTCGAGGCGCTCTACCTGTTTGCCTGGTCTGTCTCCGTGCGTGAGAGCGGCTGGGTCGGCTTTATTGAAGCCACCATTTTCATCGGACTGCTGCTTATCGGCCTGATCTACCTCTGGCGCATCGGCGCACTGGACTGGTCACCGCGCAAACCGCAGCTGAACAACAAAAACAGTGATTGAACCACAGACCCTTTCCTTGAGGTTGCACCATGAAGTACACCCTGACCCGGATTGACCCGGATGCCCCCGTTGAGCGCTACCCCCAGGAGCAGCGCCAGACCGTCGATGACCCACTGGCGCAAGAAGCGACGCGCGGCATCATGATGGGCCGCCTCGAGGAGGTGCTGCAAGACACAGTCAACTGGGGCCGCAAAAACTCCCTCTGGCCTTACAACTTCGGCATCTCCTGCTGCTATGTGGAGATGTGTACCGCCTTCACCTCCCCCCACGATGTGGCCCGCTTCGGCGCCGAAGTTATCCGAGCCTCGCCCCGTCAGGCCGACTTCATGGTGATTGCAGGGACCCCCTTCATCAAGATGGCGCCAGTCATCCAGCGCCTGTATGAACAGCTGCTCGAACCCAAGTGGGTGATCTCCATGGGGGCCTGCGCCAACTCCGGCGGCATGTATGACATCTATTCCGTGGTGCAGGGGGTGGACAAGTTCCTGCCGGTCGACGTCTACATTCCGGGTTGCCCGCCCCGTCCCGAAGCCTTTTTGCAAGCCCTGATGCTGCTGCAGGACTCCATCGGCAAAGAGCGCCGCCCCCTCTCCTGGGTAGTGGGCGATCAGGGGATCTACCGTCCCCAGATGCAGGCCGAAAAAGAGCGCAAGCGCGGCGAACGGATCAATGTGACCAACCTGCGCACGCCGGATGAGATCTGACCATGAAACTGACTCGTGATTTTCCCAGCAATTACGCCATGGCCCAGTGGCAACCCAGCGACCACAAGGATGCCAAAGTCATTGGCGAACTGTTTGCCCACTTCGGGGCCGAGCACTTCACCGTGCAGACCACGCGCACCGGCGTGCCGGTGGTCTGGCTTCCCCGCGAACTGCTGCAGGATGTGATGGGCTTTTTGCGCAAGGTGCCCTCCCCGTTCGTGATGCTGTTTGATCTCAGCGCCACCGATGAGCGGCTGCGCAGCCATCGCGACGGTCTGCCCCAGAGCGATTTCACCGTCTTCTATCACCTCATCTCCATCGACCGTAACGCCGATGTGATGTTGAAAGTGGCGCTGGCCGAAAGTGACCTGCATCTGCCCACCATCACCAACCACTTCCCCAATGCCAACTGGTACGAGCGGGAAGTGTGGGATCTGATGGGCATCACCTTCGATGGCCATCCCCATCTGACCCGGATCATGATGCCCAAGAGCTGGCAGGGTCACCCGCTGCGCAAGGATTACCCGGCGCGCGCCACCGAATTCGATCCCTTCATGCTCGATGCCGCCAAACAGGACATGGAGCAGGAGAACCTGCTGTTCAAACCGGAAGAGTGGGGCCTGGCCCGCGGCAACGAGAATGAGGACTACATGTTCCTCAACCTCGGCCCCAACCATCCCTCTGCCCACGGTGCCTTCCGCTTGGTGTTGCAGCTCGATGGCGAGGAGATCCGCAACTGCGTGCCCGATATCGGCTACCACCATCGTGGTGCCGAGAAGATGGGCGAGCGCCAGTCCTGGCACAGCTACATCCCCTATACCGACCGGGTCGAGTATCTGGGCGGGGTGATGAACAACCTCCCCTATGTGCTGGCGGTCGAGAAGCTGGCCGGCATCAAGGTGCCGCAGCGGGTCGACATGATCCGGGTGATGATGGCGGAGCTGTTCCGCATCCAGAGCCACCTCTTGTTCCTCGGGACCTATATCCAGGACGTGGGGGCCATGACCCCGGTCTTCTTCACCTTCACCGACCGGCAGAAGATCTACACCATCATCGAAGCGATCACCGGTGCCCGCATGCACCCGGCCTGGTTCCGTATCGGCGGTGTGGCCCACGACCTGCCGAAGGGATGGCAGCGGCTGGTGCAGGACAACCTGCTAAGCTGGCTGCCCAAGCGGCTGATAGATTACGAAAAAGCGGCGATGCGCAACAGCATTCTTCGCGGTCGCACCATAGGCGTCTCTGCCTACACCACCGAGCAGGCGTTGTCCTGGGGCACCACGGGGGCCGGATTGCGCGCCACCGGCCTCAACTTCGACGTGCGCAAGTGGCGCCCCTACTCCGGTTACGATCAGTTCGACTTTGAAGTGCCGGTCGGCAGCAATGGCGATGCCTACGACAGAGCCACCGTGCGGATCGAGGAGATCCGCCAGAGCATGTCGATCATCGAGCAGTGCATGAAGAACATGCCGGAGGGCCCCTTCAAGGCGGATCACCCCCTCACCACCCCGCCGCCCAAAGAGCGCACCCTGCAGCACATCGAGACCCTGATCAACCACTTCCTGCAAGTGTCTTGGGGCCCGGTGATGCCCGCTGCCGAGTCGTTCCAGATGATTGAGGCGACCAAGGGGGTCAACAGTTACTACCTGACCAGTGACGGCTCCACCATGAGCTACCGGACCCGGATCCGCACCCCGAGCTTTGCTCACCTGCAGCAGATCCCCTCGGTGATCAAGGGCAGCATGGTGTCGGACCTCATCGTCTATCTGGGCAGTATCGATTTTGTTATGTCGGATGTGGACCGTTAAGTGATCCGCCCTCCCGGCCATGGCCGGGAATTGGGATCGCCGGACGAGCAGTAAAAGGACAAGCCACCAAAGGTCAAGTCATGAGCCAGCAATGTCAGTGTCACAATAATCAGACCCCACAGGGGCAAGGGGCATGCAGCAGCAAACAGGACGACTTCGTTCTGAGCCAGGCTGAACGCGATGCCATCGAACACGAGAAACACCACTACGAAGATCCCCGCGCCGCCAGCATCGAAGCGCTCAAGATCGTGCAGCAGGCCAGAGGCTGGGTCCCCGACGGCGCCATTCACGCCATCGCGGCCGAGCTCGGCATTCCCGCCAGCGACGTGGAGGGGGTCGCCACCTTCTATAGCCAGATCTTCCGCCAGCCGGTAGGGCGTCACATCATCCGCGTCTGCGACAGCATGGTCTGCTACATCAATGGCCATGAAGATCTGCTGGCCGGTCTCAAGGAGGTGATGAACCTCGGCCCCGGTCAAACCACCCCGGATGGCCGCTTCACCCTGCTGCCGGTCTGCTGCCTTGGCAACTGCGACAAGGGGCCAGCCATCATGATCGATGACGACACCTATGGCGGCCTCGATCCGGTGACCTTGCTGAAAACGCTGGAGGCTTACCCATGAGCCTGCCGCAGAACAAGATCCTCGCCTCTCTTGGCACCGCCAACCGCACGGCCCGCACCGCCGAGACCCATCCGCTCACCTGGCGGCTGCGGGATGACGGCCAGCCGGTATGGCTGGAGGAGTATCAGGCCAAACAGGGCTATGAAGCCGCCCGCAAGGCGCTCGGTCAGATGAGCCCGGACGAGATTGTCAGCACCGTCAAGGATGCCGGTCTCAAGGGGCGCGGCGGTGCGGGCTTCCCCACTGGCGTGAAGTGGGGGCTGATGCCCAAAGACGAGAGCATGAACATCCGTTACCTGCTCTGCAACGCCGACGAGATGGAACCCAACACCTGGAAAGATCGCCTGCTGATGGAGCAACTGCCCCATCTGCTGATCGAGGGGATGATCATCAGTGCCCGGGCGCTCAAGGCCTATCGCGGCTATATCTTCCTGCGCGGCGAGTATGTGGATGCTGCCATCCACCTGCGCCGTGCGGTAGAAGAGGCAAAAGCAGCGGGCCTGCTGGGCAAGAACATTCTGGGCTCCGGTTTTGACTTCGAGCTGTTCGTCCACACCGGCGCCGGTCGCTACATCTGTGGTGAAGAGACGGCCCTCATCAATTCGCTGGAAGGGCGCCGCGCCAACCCGCGCGCCAAACCCCCCTTCCCCGCCGTTTCCGGCGTCTGGGGCAAACCCACCTGCGTCAACAACGTCGAAACCCTCTGCAACGTGCCTGCCATTATCGGCAACGGAGTCGCCTGGTATCACGGGCTGGCGCTGCCGGGCTCGGAAGATCACGGCACCAAGCTGATGGGCTTCTCCGGCAAGGTGAACAACCCCGGGGTCTGGGAGCTGCCCTTTGGCATCACCGCCCGCGAGCTGTTTGAAAATTACGCCGGCGGGATGAAGAGCGGCTATCGCCTGAAAGCGTGGCAACCGGGCGGCGCGGGCACCGGCTTCCTGCTGCCGGAGCACCTCGATGCCCAGATGTATACCGCCGGTATCGGCAAGGTAGGTACCCGGATGGGGACTGGCCTCGCCATGGCGGTGGATGACTCCATCAGCATGGTCTCCCTGCTGCGCAACATGGAGGAGTTCTTCGCCCGCGAGTCGTGTGGCTGGTGCACGCCCTGCCGCGACGGCCTGCCCTGGAGCGTCAAGCTGCTGCGGGCCTTGGAGCGTGGCGAAGGGCAATCCGGCGATCTGGCGACCCTGGAGCAACTCTGCGGTTTCCTTGGCCCGGGCAAGACCTTCTGCGCCCACGCTCCGGGCGCCGTCGAGCCGCTGGCCAGCGCCATCAAATATTTCCGCTCCGAATTCGAGGCCGGGATCAAAGGCAGCGGTGATAACCGCAAGCCGGTCAAAGGGATCCAGCCCAATCTGCTGGGCGAGCGCTGGTAACGACACCACAGATTTCACAAAACAGGTTTCAGGGAAGTTGTATGGCAACCATTTATGTAGACGGCAAAGAGTACGAGGTAGACGGGGCAGATAACCTGCTGCAAGCCTGTCTGTCGCTGGGTCTGGATGTCCCCTATTTCTGCTGGCACCCGGCGCTGGGTAGCGTGGGAGCCTGCCGCCAGTGTGCGGTGAAACAGTATCAGAATGCCGATGACAAGCGCGGTCGTCTGGTCATGTCTTGCATGACCCCGGCCACCGATGGCAGCTACATCGCCATCGAGGATGAAGAGGCTAAAGAATTTCGCAAGAGCGTGGTGGAATGGCTGATGACCAACCACCCCCACGACTGCCCGGTGTGTGAAGAGGGCGGCGCCTGCCACCTGCAGGACATGACGGTGATGACCGGCCACAACAGCCGTCGCTACCGCTTTACCAAGCGCACCCACCAGAATCAGGAGCTGGGCCCCTTCATCGGTCACGAGATGAACCGCTGCATCGCCTGCTACCGCTGCGTCCGTTACTACAAGGATTATGCCGGTGGCGAGGATCTCGGGGTCTACGGTGCCCACGACAACGTCTATTTCGGGCGGGTCGAGGATGGCACCCTGGAGAGCGAATTTTCCGGCAACCTGGTGGAGGTCTGCCCCACCGGCGTATTCACCGACAAGACCCACTCCGAACGTTACAACCGCAAGTGGGACATGCAATTTGCCCCCAGCATCTGCCAGCAATGCTCCGTGGGCTGCAACATCAGTCCGGGTGAGCGTTATGGCGAGCTGCGCCGCATCGAAAACCGCTTCCACGGCAGCGTCAACCACTACTTCCTCTGTGACCGTGGCCGCTTTGGCTATGGCTACGTCAATCTGGCGGACCGCCCGCGCCAACCGCTGCTCAAAGATGGCAACGACCAGCTGACCATCACAGTCGATGGCGCCCTCAACCGAGCCGCCGATGCGCTGCGCACGGCCCGCGGCCTCATCGGCATCGGCTCGCCCCGCGCGTCGCTCGAGAGCAACTTTGCCCTGCGCGAGCTGGTGGGTGAAGCCAACTTCTACGCAGGCGTCGAGCAGGCCGAGTGGGCCTGTCAGCTGAAGATGCTGCAGATCCTGCAACAGGGCGGCGTGCCGACTCCGAGCCTGCGGGACATGGAAGAGGCTGACGCCATTCTGCTGCTCGGCGAAGATGTCACCATGAGCGCCGCCCGTATCGCGTTGGCGCTGCGTCAAGCCGTCAAGGGCAAGGCTCGCGAGCTGGCCCGCAAGATGAAGGTGGATCTGTGGCAAGTCGCCGCCGTACAGACCCTGGGTCAGAACGAACGCTACCCGCTGCTCATCACCAGCCTCGACACCACCCGTCTGGACGATGTGGCGGCCGACAAGCTGCACGCCCCCTATGCCGATCAGGCGCGCCTTGGCTTTGCCATCGCCAACCTGCTCGACCCGAATGCACCGGCCGTGGCCGATCTCGGCCCCGAGCTGCAGGCACAAGCGACTCGCTGGGCCGAGCTGCTCGGCAACGCCAGGAAGCCGCTCATCATTGCTGGCTCCAGTGCCCGCGATGTGGCGCTGCTTGAGGCGGCCAGCAACATTGCCCGCGCCCTGAAAGGCCGAGGTCTGGAAGCCAGCATCGCGCTGGTTGGCCAGGAGGCCAACTCGCTGGGTCTGGCCATGCTGGGCGCTCAAACCTTGTCAGACAAGTCGCTCGAAGCCGCCCTTGCGCGTATCGAGTCCGAAGAGGGGTTGGCACTGGTCACCCTGGAGAACGATCTCTACCGCCGCGCGCCGCGCAACCGGGTGGATGCTGCGCTGGCACGGCTGCAGCACCTGCTGGTCATCGACCATCAGGCGACCCCGACCGCCAACAAGGCTGATCTGGTGCTGCCAGCGGCCAGTTTTGCCGAAGCCGATGGCACGCTGGTGAACATGGAAGGGCGCGCCCAGCGCTTCTTCCAGGTCTATGCACCCGCCTTTTACAACGCCGATATTCAGGTGCGTGAAGGGTGGCGCTGGCTGGCGGCGCTGCAAGGGGCGATCGAACGCAAGCCGCTGCGCTGGCAGAACTTCGGCCAGGTCAACCATGACTGTGCCTCCAGCAATCCGCTGCTGGCTACCATGCTGGAAGCGGCGCCCAATGCAGGCTTGCGGATCCGTGGCATGCGACTGGCCCGTGAGCCGCATCGTTACAGCGGTCGCACCTCCATGCTGGCGGATCAGAACGTCAGCGAGCCGCGGGTAGCGCAAGATCCCGACTCCCCCTTCAACTTCTCCATGGAAGGGTATGCCGGAGCCCGTCAGCCGCTGCCGCAAGTACCGTTCGCCTGGGCGCCGGGCTGGAACTCCCCCTCCGCCTGGAACAAGTTCCAGGATGAAGTCGGTGGTCATCTGCGTGCTGGCGATCCGGGTCGCCGTCTGCTGGAAGCAACAGACCCGCAGGCAGAAGGCAAGGAGCTGCTCGGCTGGTTCACCACCATCCCCGCCCCCTTCAAGGCCGCAGAGGCGCTGCAAGTGGTCAATTATGCCCAGCTGTTTGGCGGCGAGGAGCTCTCCGCTCGCAGCCCGGTCATTCAGGCCCGGATGAACGAACCCGAGCTGGTGCTCAATCCCCTTGATGCGCAGCGTCTGGCCCTCCACGGGGGCAGTCAGGTCTCCTTCTCCTGGGGCGGTAGCCACTGGCAACTGCGTCTGCGGCTTAGCGAGCAGCTGAGCGCCGGTCTGGTGGGGCTCCCCCTTGGGGTGAACGGCCTGCCGACGGCCCTGCAACAAGCCTCAATCACTAACCTGCAGGAGGTGATCGCATGAGCGAGTCGCTGATCGATCTGTTGCTGGAGGTGGGCAAGGCACTGATCGTGCTGGTGGGGATCGTGGGGGCAGGCGCCTTCATGAGCTTCATCGAGCGTCGCCTGCTGGCTCTGTGGCAGGATCGCTATGGCCCCAACCGGGTCGGGCCATTTGGTCTGCTCCAGCTGGCCGCCGACATGATCAAGATGTTCTTCAAGGAGGACTGGATCCCGCCGTTCGCTGATCGGCGGATCTTTATCCTGGCCCCCATCATCGCCTTTACCGCCTTTATTCTGGCGTTTGCGGTGGTGCCCATCACCCCCACCTGGGGCGTGGCGGATCTCAATGTGGGGTTGCTCTACATCCTGGCCATCGCGGGGCTGGCGGTCTATGCGGTGCTGTTCGCCGGCTGGTCGAGCAATAACAAATACTCATTGCTCGGCAGCTTGCGCGCCTCGGCCCAGACCCTCTCCTACGAGGTGTTTCTCGGGCTCTCCCTGATGGGGATTGTGATCCAGACCGGCAGTTTCAACCTGCGGGATATCGTCGAGGCACAGGCAGACTTGTGGAACGTGGTGCCCCAGATCCTGGGCTTTGTCACCTTCCTGTTTGCCGGTGTCGCCGTCACCCACCGTCACCCGTTCGATCAGCCAGAAGCCGAGCAGGAGCTCGCCGACGGCTATCACATCGAGTATGCGGGGATGAAGTGGGGTCTCTTCTTCGTGGGCGAATATATCGGCATCGTGCTGATCTCCTCGCTCATCGTGACCCTCTTCTTCGGTGGCTGGCACGGCCCCTGGCTGCCCCCCTTCATCTGGTTTGCCCTGAAGACCGCCTGTTTCATGGTGTTCTTCATCCTGCTGCGGGCCTCCCTGCCTCGCCCGCGCTTTGACCAGGTGATGTCGTTTGGCTGGAAAGTCTGCTTGCCGCTGACCCTGATCAATATGCTGGTCACCGCGGCAGTTGTACTGATAAGTACGCAGTGAGGCACTCATTATGAAAATTTTTAGCATTATTCAGGGTGTCGGCACCCAGTTACGCAGTCTGGCCATGGTCTTCTCCCATGCCTGGCGGCCCCGTGAAACCCTCAACTATCCGGAGCAGGCAGTCTATGCCGCCCCCCGCTACCGCGGTCGCATCGTGCTGACCCGCGACCCCGACGGGGACGAGCGCTGCGTGGCCTGCAACCTCTGCGCTGTTGCCTGCCCGGTCGGCTGCATCTCGCTGCAAAAGTCCGAGCGGGATGATGGCCGCTGGTATCCGGAGTTCTTTCGCATCAACTTCTCTCGCTGCATCTTCTGCGGCCTGTGTGAAGAGGCTTGCCCCACCACCGCCATCCAGCTGACACCGGATTTCGAGATGGGTGAGTATCGCCGCCAGGATCTGGTGTACGAGAAGGAGGATCTGCTGATCAGCGGGCCCGGCAAATACCCGGACTACAACTTCTATCGCATGAGCGGGATGGCCATCGACGGCAAGCCGAAAGGGGATGCCGAAAACGAAGCCAAGCCCATCGATGTCAAGAGCCTGCTGCCCTGAGGAGTCAATCATGGAACTGGCATTTTATGCCTCGGCCCTGGTGGCCATTTACAGCACGCTGCGGGTGATCAGCACCAGCAATCCCATGCATGCGCTGCTCAATCTCATCATCTCCCTCATCGCCGTGGCCATGATCTTCTTCTGCCTGGGTGCCGCCTTTGCGGGCGCCCTGCAGGTGATCGTCTACGCCGGCGCCATCATGGTGCTGTTCGTGTTCGTGGTGATGATGCTGAACCTGGGGAGTGCCCAGGCACAGGAGAAAAAGTGGCTCACCCCCATGACCTGGGGGGGCCCTGCCCTGCTCTCGCTGACCCTGCTGGGCTTTCTGGCCCACGGCATTCTCGGGGTGACCGGGGGCCTGATCGGAGTGACCGAGGTGACCGCCAAGCAGGTGGGTGTCGAACTCTTTGGCCCCTATGTGCTGGCGGTGGAGCTTGCCTCCATCCTGCTGCTGGCGGGTCTGGTAACCGCCTATCACCTGGGTCGGGAAGAGAAGAGCGGTGAAGTGCTCTCCGTCCCCCGCACAGCATCCCGCTCTGCACAAGAAGGAGGTCAGCAATGAATGGAATCCCCATGGAGCACGGCCTCCTGCTGGCCGCGGTGCTCTTCTGCATCGGCTTGTGCGGTCTGCTGATCCGGCGCAACCTGCTCTACATCCTGATGAGTATCGAAATCATGATGAATGCCTCGGCACTGGCGTTTGTGGTGGCGGGTAGCCGCTGGGCCCAGGCCGATGGCCAGATCATGTATATCCTGGTGATTTCTCTGGCGGCAGCAGAGGCCAGTATCGGCCTTGCCCTGTTACTGCTGCTCTATCGTCGTTACCACACCCTGAACGTGGACACTGTGAGCGAGATGCGCGGATGAGCCTCTTATATCTGACTTTTCTATTTCCGCTGCTGGGATGGCTGGTGTTGGCCTTCTCCCTCGGCCGGTTTGGTGAGCGTACCTCGGCGCTGATCGGGGTAGGCTCCATTGGCCTGTCGGCCCTCACTACCCTGTGGGTGGGCATCGACTTTCTGGGCAACCCGCCCGAGGGGGGCGTCTATGTCCAGCGCCTGTGGCAATGGATGGCGGTGGGCAACTTTACCCCGAGCTTCTCGCTGGCACTGGATGGCCTGTCGCTGACCATGCTGGGGGTGGTGACCGGGGTGGGTTTCTTTATCCACCTGTTCGCCTCCTGGTATATGCGTGGAGAAGAGGGTTACTCCCGCTTCTTCACCTACACCAACCTCTTTATCGCCAGCATGCTGTTTCTGGTGCTGGCCGATGACCTGCTGTTTGTCTACCTCGGCTGGGAAGGGGTAGGGCTGTGCAGCTATCTGCTGATCGGCTTCTACTACAAGGATCGCAAGAACGGCGCGGCGGCCCTCAAGGCATTTGTCGTGACCCGGGTGGGGGATGTCTTCCTCGCCATCGGCCTGTTTATCCTCTATCGGGAACTGGGCACCCTCAATATCCACGAGCTGCTGGTGCGCGCACCGACCCTGTTTGCCGAGGGCTCCCCTGCCCTGTCGCTGGCCTGCCTGATGCTCTTGGGCGGCGCGGTCGGCAAATCGGCACAGCTGCCGCTGCAAACCTGGCTGGCGGATGCGATGGCAGGCCCGACCCCTGTCTCAGCGCTGATCCACGCTGCCACCATGGTGACTGCTGGTGTCTACCTGATTGCTCGTACCCACGGCCTGTTCCTGCTGGCGCCAGAGATCCTCCATCTGGTCGGGCTGGTTGGCGCCATCACGCTAGTGCTGGCAGGCTTTGCCGCGCTGGTTCAGACCGATATCAAGCGGATCCTCGCCTACTCCACCATGAGCCAGATTGGCTACATGTTTCTGGCTCTCGGTGTCGGCGCATGGGAAGGGGCAATCTTCCACCTGATGACCCACGCCTTCTTCAAGGCGCTGCTGTTCCTCTCCGCCGGTGCCGTTATCGTTGCCTGCCACCATGAGCAGAACATCTTCAAGATGGGTGGACTGCGCAAGAGTTTGCCGCTGGTCTATGCCTGCTTCCTGGTGGGGGGCTCGGCGCTGGCGGCGTTGCCGCTGGTCACTTCCGGTTTCTACAGTAAGGACGCCATCCTGTGGCAAGTAGAAGCCTCTGGCCAAAGCGCGCTGCTGTGGGCAGGTCTGGT
>NZ_JBFODV010000136.1:0-16366 GCF_040908495.1 Aeromonas sp. R1-1
GGTGTTGAAAGGCTGGGGTATCCATGATGGTAGACCTCAAGGTGATGGCCTACTTCAAGATTAGCCTTTCAACACGTAATTGGGACAGAGCCAAAGAAAAGGGCCCTGAAAGGGCCCTCGGAAACCGTCGCAATGGATTAATGCAGCGCCGGCTGTACCGCTGGCAGCGCACTCTCCATCACCAGCCATCCATGCTGATAGAACCACTCGGTGGCAGGACCAAGCAGCAATTCGACAGAGAAAAAGCCGATCAGCCCCAGCACCAATGTGTAGGGCAGCGCCATCCAGACCATGCGGCCATAGGAGAGACGCAGCAGCGGCGCCAATGCCGAAGTGAGCATAAACAGGAAAGCGGCCTGACCATTGGGGGTGGCGACCGACGGCAGGTTGGTACCTGTGTTGATGGCTACCGCCAGCAGATCGAACTGGGCGCGGTCGATGGCACCATTGAGCATGGCCGTCTTTACCTCATTGATGTAGACGGTGCCGACAAAGACGTTGTCACTGACCATGGAGAGCACCCCGTTGGCCAGATAGAAGAGGGCCAGCTGGTTCTCCGGTTTTGCTGCCAGTACCAGCTGGATCACCGGCTTGAACAGCTGCTGATCGATGATGACGGCGACCACGCTGAAGAAGACGGCCAGCAGGGCGGTGAAGGGGAGAGCCTCCTGGAAGGCTTTACCCAGCGAGTGCTCCTCGGTGATCCCGGTCAGGGAGGTGGCCAGTACGATGACCGAGAGACCAATCAGACCAACGGCTGCCAGGTGCATGGCCAGGCCGACAATCAGCCAGACCGCAATCAACGCCTGAACGATCAGCTTGGCCTTGTCTTGCGGGCTGCGTTTTGCCTCTTCGTAGCGATTGTACTCCTCCATGATGGCACGAACCGTGTCCGGCAGGCGTGCACCATAGCCAAACCAGCGGAACTGCTCCACCAGCACGCAGGTCAGCAGACCGCAGATAAAGACGGGGACGGTCACAGGGGACATACGAATGGCAAATTCAGCGAAGTTCCAGCTGGCTTGCTCGCCGATGATGAGGTTTTGCGGCTCGCCCACTAGGGTGCAGACACCACCCAGCGCGGTACCGATGGCGGCATGCATCATCAGGCTGCGCAGGAAGGCACGAAAATCATCGAGATCCTGGCGATTGAGCTCGGCGACTTCCTTATCGTCGGTATGGTCATGGCTGTGACCAAACTCCTTGCCGGACGAGACCTTGTGATAGATAGCGTAAAAGCCGGTGGCGACACTGATCACCACGGCAATCACGGTCAGGGCATCGAGAAAAGCTGACAGGAAGGCTGAGACCAGACAGAAGGAGAGGGAGAGCAGGATCTTGGAGCGTACGCCGATCAGCAGCTTGGTGAAGACATAGAGCAGCAGCTGCTTCATGAAATAGATGCCTGCCACCATGAACACCAGCAACAGCAGCACTTCGATATTGGCGACCAACTCGTGTTTGACCTGATCGGCGGAGGTCATGCCGATCAACACGGCTTCGATCGCGAGCAGACCACCCGGTTGCAGGGGGTAGCATTTGAGGGCCATGGCCAGGGTGAAGATAAACTCAACGACCAGTAACCAGCCCGCAATGAAAGGATCAAGGTGGAAGGCAATCGGATTGATTACCAGAAATAGCAAGATGGCGCTTTTATACCACTGTGGTGCATTGCCCAAGAAGTTCTTGGCGAATGCCTGCCCTAGGCTTATTGGCATGATAATGGGTCTCAACTTTGTTGTTAGGATCTGCTTCTATGCAGTCAAGGATGATTCGACCTGTGCCTCCGGATGTTGGCCTTTATCTGTCTGATTCCTCGTGATTTTAATCAAAAAGCGTGACGATTATAAATGATAGCCGATGGATCTCTGCCCATCTGTCTGTTTTATAACCACCTTGTCGGGGTTGGCTGGCTCCCTCGTGGCGATTAGATACATATTCCCAACACTATATTTGCCATATGTGAGCAGAGGACTGACCTTATGCTTGCCAGCCATCATCGCTTTGATATCATTCGTCAGCCTTTTTACGCATTACAACAGAGTCAATTCATGGTTATAAAAGCGCAGAGCCCAGCTGGGTTTGCCGAGGAATACATCATCGAGTCCATCTGGAACAATCGCTTTCCTCCCGGATCTATTCTGCCCGCCGAGCGTGAATTATCCGAGTTGATCGGGGTGACGCGGACTACCTTGCGCGAAGTGCTGCAGCGACTGGCCCGTGATGGCTGGTTGACCATACAGCATGGCAAGCCGACCAAGGTGAACAATTTCTGGGAAACGTCCGGCCTCAATATTCTGGAGACGTTGGCTCGTCTGGATCAGGACAAGGTACCTGATCTGATAGCTCAGCTGCTTTCCGCCCGTACCCACATCTGCACCATCTTTATCCGCGGGGCGATCCGTCACAATCCGGAGCAGGCCGCCGAGATCCTGCGTGGCGCCGATGGGGTCGAGAACAACGCACAGGCTTATGCCGAGTTCGATTATCGCCTGCACCACCAGCTGGCGTTTGCTTCCGGCAATCCGATCTACGCCCTGATCCTGAACGGTTTCAAAGGGTTGTACAGCAGAGTCGGCAGCTACTACTTCTCCGACAAGCAGGCCCGCGAGACCGCA
Organism: Aeromonas sp. R1-1; assembly: GCF_040908495.1. Taxonomy (NCBI): domain Bacteria; kingdom Pseudomonadati; phylum Pseudomonadota; class Gammaproteobacteria; order Aeromonadales; family Aeromonadaceae; genus Aeromonas; species Aeromonas sp. R1-1. The sequence continues at coordinate 2,619 of NZ_JBFODV010000136.1, forward strand.
GATGCCTACTACAAGACCCTGCTCAATCTGGCGGAGACCAAGAACCACGAAGCCGTGTTCATGACGGTGCGTCAGTACGGTATCGAGTCCGGCAAGCTGTGGACCCGTCTGCGTCAGGACATGCCAAGCGATCTGTGCGATAACTGATCCCTTGCCTGTGCTGTCCAAGAAACGCGCCATCCGGCGCGTTTTTTTATTCTGCCGTGTTTGTGTCTATCCTTTATTTGCGGTGGTAATTGCTTGAACTGCATGGATATTTGGTCAAAAAGCTTGATCCAGCGCAAATGAACCCTGCATTTATCACTTTGGTGGCATAGGACCCAACCGCTGATTGAGGTCAAATGGAGGCATCAAGAGCGGAGCCAATATCCGCCAGAAGGAACACACCTTTCACCGGATGAAGGACACAACAATGAGTCTTCTTGAACACACCATCTGGACAGTACTGGGATACGGGGCCATGCCCTTTATCTTTCTGAGCGGATTCGTGGCGGTGGCAGTGACCTGTTGCATGCTGCTGAACGCGTTCGGGGTACAGTCCGCCGAGAAGTGAGTCGCTTCTCATGCCGCCAAATGCCAGTCTTCGGACTGGCATTTGTTTTTTGTGTCTTTTAAAGCACTTATCCCGGCAGGGAAGGGGAAATCTTTGGTCCGGATGGTCGAACCTGCCGCCGATTTTGATTACACTGGCGCCCGTATTTCCCACTCACCCTTCTCTAATCCAGGTGTTCAAGGTTTTCTATGGCTCTCAAGGCAACCGTATTCAAGGCCCAGATCAGTTTGTCTGATATGGATCGCAATCTGTATCAGGACTTCTCCCTCACCCTGGCGCGCCACCCCTCCGAAACCGATGAGCGGATGATGATCCGGCTGGCGGCCTTTGCCTGGCACGCTGCCGAGCGACTGGAGTTCACCAAGGGATTGAGCGCCGATGACGAACCCGAGCTCTGGTGCAAGAACTACTCGGACGAAATAGAGCTCTGGATCGAGCTGGGCCAACCCGATGAAAAACGGCTGAAAAAGGCCTGTAACCGCGCCCGTCAGGTGGTGCTCTACCTCTACGGCGGTCGTGGCACCAGCGTCTGGTGGAAGCAGAACCAGGGCAAGCTGAGCCAGCATGACAACCTCAGCATCATCGAACTCTCCGACAGCCAGACTCTGCCGCTGACCGCCATGGTCGAGCGCACCATGCAGCTCACCTGCACTATCTCCGATGGTCAGCTCTGGGTCAGTAACGGCGCACTGGAAGTGACGCTGGATCCGGTGGTGCTGATGGGCAAACCGGCCCGCGAACTGTAACGGACGCCGCCCATGTTCAGCGCCTTGCTCAATATCGTCATTCCGGTGTTCGGTGTGGTCGGGCTCGGCGCCCTCTACGGGCGATTGCGACCGGGGGCCGCGCTCGGTTACGTCAATCGGGCCAATATCGAGCTGTTTACCCCGGCGCTGGTCTTCTCCGCGCTGGTCAAGTATCCGCTGGCGCTGGCGGAGCATATGCCGCTGATTGCTGCGGGGGCGCTGGTTATTCTGTTACCCGGTCTGCTGCTTGCGTTGTTCAAACTCAAAGGGATTGAGCGGGCAGCCCTGATCTTGCCCGCCATGTTCCGAAATACCGGCAATCTTGGTATCCCCTTGATGGTGCTGGCATTTGGCGAGCAGCAACTGGGTGCCATCGTGATCCTCTTTGTGCTCTCCAATCTGCTGCACTTTTCGGTCGGCATGTTTATCCTCTCGGCCAATACCTCCCGCTGGTTGTGGCTGCGCAGCCCTGTGTTGTGGGCCGCGCTGGCCGGTTTGCTGGTGGCCAACCTGCATATCACGCTGCCGGAATATGTGGTGACCACGGCATCGCTGCTTGGCCAGATTTCGGTCCCCCTGATGCTCTTTTGTAACCCATCACCAAGAATGAAAAACCGGGAGCTGGTGAAAACAAGTGGGAGATGGCGGGACAAACTCAGGAATGGCGGGGCTTGTAGCGTGATGCGGTTAAACCAAGCCGTTTAACCGCAAAATGAAAACTTTAGAGTCAGGCCGCTAGTCGATGCACTGAAAATGAAAAATGTAGTGATTGCTGCCTAGAGCCATTTAAATAATTACTGGCCAGATAATATCAGCAGCGGGGTATCACAAAATCAGATAGTTACAGTTAAAAAAAATCGTGCCCGGCCCAGACTACCTTGCCGATCACGGCCAGGTTCTCCAGCTGGTTGGCTGGAACGACCTGCAGGGGGTAATCATCGCGGTTGTCGCTGATGATGGTGATCCCCCCATCGAAGTTTTTCTGCAGGCGCTTGGCGTAGAGCTCTTCCCCCAAGCGCAGCACGAAGATGGATCCATCTTCGATCTGATTCTTGCTGATATCGACCAGGATAGAGTCACCAGAGTGGATGGTGGGCTCCATGCTGTCGCCTTTGGCGAAGACCACCACCAGGTTATCCGGGTTTAACTTGCGAAACGTGAGCCACTTGCGGCGAAAGGCCAGCTTGCGTTTAACCTCATGATCATCATTAAACGCACCATGGCCGGTACTGACGGTGACATGGTAGCCATCGATCAGCGCGTACTCTTCATCAAACTCCTCACGTTGCACCATCTGCTCGGCCGTTCCATCGGGGTGTTTCGGGCCCTGACCGGTGGCCAGCCACTCCAGATTCACATTGAACGTCCGCGCGATGCGCAGCGCCTTGTCGATGGTGGGCAGCGAATTAAACGGTGGGAAGTATTTGCGCATCCCCGACTCACTCATCCCCACCAGTTCGGCAAATGCCTTGTAGCTCAGGCTCCCGCGCAGCTCATCCAGACGGTCACTCAAAGTATCCATTCCCGCCGTCAGAAAAGATACCTCACCGTCTTTTTGTGCTGCTTGTGGTTTTTCTTCATAACGCTCTGACATACAAGGAATTCTCGGCTAGTGGCTAATGCTGGTGAGTCGATAGACAAAAAATTCCGCACAAAAAGACTTGTCAATCTTTTTGGGGTGATCAATCATTCATATGTGACGCATTGCGACATAAAATCATTCTTTTATGAATGATAAAGATACGCGCTGCGACACTTGATGATACCGAAACGGGGTGAGTATGTCAGGGAAAACACCAGAGTGGATCAGGGCTGAGCTCATAAAATGCGGATTTTCCCAAGCTGCTTGGGCCCGCGCTAAAGGGTTGCACCCCCGAGCCGTACAGCGTTGCATCAAACACTATGCTCCGGCCAGAGGGATTAGCCCCAAGCGTCGGGAAAGCCGCGCCATCATGGCCCTGCTGTCCGAGTCGCTGGGGATCGACCTGCTGGGAGGTGACCAATGAGCACTTGGTACACCGCCCAGGCGCTGGCCGGATTGGTCGGCATGCCCGCTTACCCCGATGGTGTGCGCAAAAAGGCCGAGCGTGAAGAGTGGCAAAGCCGCAAGCGCGAGAAAGGCAAAGGGGCCGAATACCACATTGGCTCACTGCCGATTGAAACCCGCCGTTATCTGGCAGAACAAGCTGTGGCCGCACAAGGCCATGCGGTGACCGACCATGCGGCGGGTGGCAAGGCCATGGCCAAGTTGCTGGCACGCGAGGTGCCGGTCAAACCGGAGGCAGGCCGCAAATTGCTGACTTTGGGGGAGGGGGCTCGCCAGAAGGTCGATGCCAGACTGCTCATCCTGCAGGCCGCCGATATCTTCCTGGCCCCCTATCACGCCTGCCAGCAAGGGGAGGTGGGTCGCCGCGCCTTTATCGAGGCATACCGTGCCCGCACTCTCGCCCTGCCTGTCAGCGTTTATGAAAGGCAAAAACCATTCAGCCTGATCACCTTGCGCCGCTGGCAAAGTGCGCTGGCGGATGAAGGCCCCGCAGCCCTGGCTGGCAACTATCAGCGGGAGCGGCCATCAACCGTCGAACAGAGCCCGGACCTGGCCCAGTTTCTCACCGCCCTGGTCACCACCAAGCCCCATCTGGCCAACAAGTGGGGGGCGCTGCACGAGCTGGCCAGCCAATACAGCGACATGAATCAGCTGGGATGGCAGATCCCCAGCCAATCCTCCTTGCGTCGCTGGATGGTGAAATGGTTGGCAGAGAACAAGGTGGCCTTTACCTACACCACCAACCCGGATGCCTACAACAACAAATACCGCAGCGCGATCGAGGAGATGTACCCCTGGATGGCCCAGCCCAACGACGTATGGGAGTTCGATAGCACCCCGGTCGATGCCATGTTGGTGGATGGTCGCCACAGCATCATCGCCGTGATCGACGTGTATACCCGCCGCGTCCGTCTGCTTGTAGCCAAGAGCTCATCGAGCGAGGGGATCTGCCTGTTGCTGCGCAAGACCCTGCTGGCCTGGGGCACGCTCAACGATAACGGTGTGATGCGCACTGATAACGGCTCTGATTACGTGAGCCAGCGGGTCATGTCCATCTGCACTCTGCTTGGTATGAACGTCAGCCGCTCCAACGCCTATTCAGGGTGGGAGAAACCCCATATCGAGCGCTTTTTCCGCACCTTGAGCCATGGCCTGATCGAGCTGTTGCCCTCCTATATCGGCCACTGCGTGGCAGACCGTCAGGTGATCGAGGCGCGCAAGAGCTTTGCCCAGCGGCTGGAGGAGAAGCGCAAACCGGATGCACAAAAAGAGATTTACGAGCTGGCCATGACGGCCGCCGAACTGCAAACCCTGCTCGATAACTGGCTCGATGCCCGTTACCACAACCGCAAGCACAGTGCCCTCGGGGTCAGTCCCAATGAAAAGTACCAGCTGGCTCGTTACCAGCGCCGCGCCATTCCCGATGAAGCTGCGCTGGATCTGCTGCTCAACCATATCGGTGAGGCGACCGTCTCCAAAGGTTTTATCAAGGCCGGTGGTCTCAAATACAGCGCCCCCGAACTGTTGGAGCACAACTGGAAGAGCCAGCGGGTCAGCGTCTTTCTCGATCCGTGCGATGTGGGCCGCGCCATCTTGTACCGCACTGGCGATTGGAACGAGCGGATCGAGGCCATCAACATCGACCTGCTGGGCAATGGCATCAGCCCCGATGCCTTCCGGGCGGCCAAAAAAGCCGATGCCAAGGCGTTGGCCAGTTTTCGCCGCGAGATGCGCAACCTTGCCAAAACCTTTGGCATCGACCAGCTCCATCAGGATGTGGTGCGCCACTTCGTCGACCAGGCCAAGGGTATTGAAGCGTTCAGCCGTCGTGATCTCACCCTCGATAACCCGGCATTGGCCGCGCTCACCGGGGTCTCAACGCCCGCTGAACCCGCCCGTTTCAATGTGGCAGAGCTGGCCGCCATAGAAGCCAGACGAGAAGCGAAAGCGCAGCGGGCGCAAGCCACCGCAGGGCAGGAATCGAGAGCACTCAAGACCGAGTACGAGCAAGCCATCTATCTGGCAGAGCGGGAGCTGGATACCCCGCTGACAGAGCGGGAGAAGGAGTGGCTGACCCGATACCTCTACAGCCACAAGCTGATGGCAAAACGCATTAACCGCCATCTGGATGAAGTTCGGGCTACCCGCCGCACCCAGGCAAAAGGTTAGCGAGTAGCCCGAAAAGGCCCAAAAACAAAGGACAAACCCACTATGAAACACAAGATCGTTGAAGTCAAAAACATGATCAAGACCGAGCAGCTGCTCGACAACTTGCTCAACCGCTCCAGCATAGTGCCGGGCATTGGCCTGATCCATGGCCCCTCCGGCTTTGGCAAGACCACCGCTGTGGAGTGGCTGTTCAACCAGGACGAAGTGAACGGCATCTATGTTCGCTGCTACAAGGCCGACACGGTGACCAGCCTGCTGGAACAGATTGCCAAAGAGATCGGCATTCCCCAGCGCCACAACCTGCGTGCTCAGGTCGATAGCATCATCGAATCCGTGCGCGCCGAAGAGCTGGCCATCTTCGTGGACGAGGCCGATTACGTGGTCGGCAATGCCCGCATCATGGAGACCCTGCGCGATATCTACGATGCCACCGAACAACCCCTGATCCTGGTCGGGATGGAAGAGATTGCCCGCCGCATCAGCCAGCGCAAGCAACTGTTTAACCGCATCTCCCAGTGGATCGAATTCAAACCGGCCGATCTCGATGACGTGTCCCTGATTGCCAGCGAAATGCTGGAGGTGGACGTGGAGATCGACGATGCACTGCTGGATCTGATCCGCAAGCGCTCCAACGGTGTGGTGCGCACCATCGTTTCGGCCCTCGACAAGATTGAAAAAATGGCGATGGCTTCTGATGCCCGGATTATCCGGCTGGAGGACGTTGACGCCAGCGAGTTGCTCCATGACGTGCGTCGCAGCCGCTAGCCGTCAGGCTACAGCCAATAAAAACAAAGCACGGGAGGGATTCCAGTGGTTGATACAAAAGCAACGCTAATGACGTTGCAAGCCTGGGAATGGATGTGCCAGCAAGAGACTTTTCTGATCAAGGACGTGATTGCCGTGACGGGAATGTCGGAGGCACATATCTACAAGGTCGTGCGTGACTGGTTGGCCGCTGGCCACCTCATTAAACACCCGGACGGCGTGGTATCCCGCCCGGCCTATTTCAAAGTGGTTAGCGCCCAATACGTGCCACCGATTGGCAAAAGCAGTGGCCAGAAGCGGCCCAAATGCCGGAACAAGCGCAAAACCAATCAACAGAAAATGTGGAACACCATGAAGATCAGCCGCTTCTTCACCCTGACAGACCTGATGCTGACGGCAGAGACGGGTCAGAAACAAGCCTGGTTTTACACCGATAGGTTGGTGAAAGCCGGTTACGTCAAAGTTCTGTTCAAAGTTGACAGTTTGCTGCCTGTTCCCGCCAGACACGGCCTGACAGGACGCTATCAGCTGGTCAGGGATACAGGCCGTTATGCCCCGCTGTGTCGTGACCATGGTTGCTGGGATCAAAACCAGCAGCAGTTATACCCGTTCCAACGGGAGGAGGAGACACATGGAAACGTGGCTTGAGGTGTTGCAGGCCGAAGTGGCGGCCAGTTCGCTGGCCCAGGTGGCCGAGAAGCTCGGGCTCTCTCGCACCACAATCAGCCAGGTCTGCAACGAAAAGTATCCCGGCGATATGGCAAGGGTACAGACCCTGGTGGAAGGGGCACTGATGGGCAACAAAGTGAGGTGCCCCATCCTGGGGGATATCCCGGCGCATCAGTGTCTCGCTCACCAACGCCGTGGCCCGAGCGAAGTGGGCAGCAGTCCGATGGATATCAAGCTCTGGAAGGCATGCCGCAGCGGTTGCCCCCATAGCCAGCTGACCGAGGCGCAGCAACTGCGCCGCCCGATGCGGTTATCGGTAGAGCAGGGCAAAGGGTCGCAGAAAATGGCTCGCTATGACGCCGAGGCAACCCTCTCCAGATTGCGCCGTCAGGCTAAAAGCGATGGCGACAATGCCAGCAGCAGCCTGCGCATTCTAAGTGAACTGCTGGCCGAAGAGCTGAAAATCATGGCCATCAAATACAACCGGCTGCTCGACAAGCAAGAAGGCAAATAAGGGTTGGCAGGGCTCTTTCGCGGTGGGCCCGGTGACGAGATCACAAGGAGAACGGGATGAAAAAGTATCTGCACAGCAATTTGCAAAAGACCGCCGAGCAACTCAGCCACTGGCTGACGGCCAAGGGATATGACGTTCGCACCAGTCGGGTTTGCCATACCCCGCTGCTGGCGGTTACCGGGCCACTGCCCAAAGAGATGCAGGCGCGCGCCGTGTTGAGCCGTGAATGTCTGGCGGGCGTGGTGCGTGAAGTTGCCCTGGTGCGCTTTGGCGGGTGCCTGCTGCACTGGCGCCAAGAATCCTGAAACCGGCAAGGGGGATGAGATGAGCAAGATCCAGCTTGAGATAGAAGACGAGGCGCTGGCGCGGGTGGTACTGCGCCAGTTACCCAAGTTTCTCGAATTCTGCAGCGCGACCCACCAAGAGGAGCTGGCGAGCGCGACAACAGAGCAGTACAGCGCCGTGATGTGCCCTCAGGTGCCTGGCAGCAACAAGATCCATTAAGGAGAAACCCATGCAAGAAGCACAAACCAGCAGTACCACCCCGATGCGCCAGAACGCTCAGGGGCACTGGGTACCGGAAAGCCTGATCGCCCCGGCAGACAAGCTGCGCGATGAAGTTGTGATGGGCATCATTGCGGCTGCTCGTGAGCAGCGCGCACAGCTGGCTGCCTTCAAGATTGGCGCCATGCAACAGATCGCCGACTTTGTGGATCTCTCCGCCGAGCAGTACGGCGTGGCATGGGGCGGTACCAAGGGCAACGTGACCCTGCTCAGTTTTGATGGCCGTTACAAGCTTATTCGGGCGGTGGGGGAGCACCGCAAATTTGATGAACGGATCCAGGCCGCCAAAGCGCTGATTGACCAGTGCATCGCCCGCTGGAGCGATGGCGCTAGCAGCGAGATCCGAGCCCTGGTAGACCATGCCTTTCGGGTATCCAAGAGCGGTCATATCGACGTAAATCAGGTGCTCTCCCTGCGCCAGCTCAATATCGATGACCCGGATTGGCTGTTGGCCATGCAAGCTGCTGTCGACGCCATCCAGGTGACCGGTACCAGCCAATATCTGCGGCTCTATGAGCGTGACGCCCACGGGCGTTACATCCAGATGAGCCTGGATCTGGCCAAGTTGTGAAGGAGGGATACGCAGTGGAAATCAACGTGGAAAAAGCCGAAGAGCAACTGCTGCTCTGTGAGCAGATCACCGAAACCGAGGGCACCTGTTACCCCGACGACACCTATGAAGATGGCATCAAGGCCGCCCTGCTCTGGGCGCTGGGGCTGGGGCCTGCCCCCCTCAATGCCGAGGAGTATCAAGGGGTGACGCCACTGCAGTTCGAGTAATGGCCCGCTGCGAAACAGGGCGGCAATGCCGCCTTGTCTACCCGGTGTGGTGGCCGGGTACTGATGAGCAACCAAACGATCTGGGCCCAGGTCTTCACCGTCTTGATACAAGGAGCACGGCGATGACCAAAACAGAGATGGATATTCGACTTACCAAGATATTCAGCAGCGCAGCCATTGCACTGGTTGCGGCTGAGAAACGGGCTGTGTGCAAACAGCTCAAGCAGTTTGATAAAGAGGCGCGCGCCCGTGGTTTTCATGCGCTGGCTGGAGAAGCCTGCCAGATGCGCTGGCAACTGGTGGCAGAGCTGCAGCAGGCCAAATCGGCCAGAGATGGTGGTGGGGTACACGAAACCGGGGATCGCCATGGCCATCTATAGCCCCCTGCTGGCCCCCCATATTCTGGCTCGCCGCCTGCAAAGCGGTCGGGCCTGCATCACCGAACTGGGGCTGGAGCAGCGCTGCCCCCGTTGTGGCGAGTTCTGGCCATGGGATACCGAGTTTTTCGGTGTGGCGAGCGATGCCTCCCGGCTCTCCAGCTGGTGTCGGGGGTGCCTCAATGAGCACTACCAACAGCTGAGAGTGGCCGGGCAGCACCATGACAGCAAGGCAGAACGGGGAGGAGATAGGTGATGGATAAACGCAGCAGACTGATCCGGTTGGTACAGGTGGGGCGCCGAGCGTTGGCGCTCGATGACGAGTGTTACCGCGACCTGCTGGCCAGCCATACCGGCAAGCGTAGCGCCGCCCTGTTGAACGAACAGGAGCTGGAACAGGTGCTGGCTGCCTTCAAGACGGCGGGCTTTACGCTCAAGCCTGCTCGACATGCAGCCAACAGACGGCTGAGCCCTGCGGCCGGTAGCCACGTCAGGGTCAATGAAATTGCCAAGATCAGGGCCATCTGGTGCGAGATGGCCCGCCTTGGTATCGTCAGGGATGGCTCGGAAACCGCATTAAACCATTGGGTGCAACGGATGACGGCCCGTTTAAACGGCGGGGTAGGGGTGGCCGAGGTGGGCTGGCTGGATGCGCCTCTGGCCGTCAAAGTGCTGGAGGCGCTGAAAAAGTGGTGGGAAAGGAAGATTAGGGCATATTAGAAGTATACGATGTCTTGGCATCGTATTTATCTAAGGTTTTTAATACCCACTGCAAGGGAACTTTAAGTTCTTTGGCGATATCTTTTGGTTCAATATTACTGTTTGCCATTTCTAAGCATAAAATCCCACGGTCTTTGATTTCAATATCATTCACTGTTCTAGCTAGTGAAAAAGTATCTTTTGGCTGTTCCTGTGAGCGTTCCAATTGGTTTAAACGTTGGTTAAGTGAACGTGTATGCTCAAGAATCTCTGCCAGAATGTCTTTCTCTGGTCGTGTTTTTGGTCTTTCAGTAACCGGGGTATTAGCAATAATGGCTTGAAATTGCTGCTCAAATTGCGCCCAATAGGTGTCCAGTACCTTGGTCAGAATAGCGGGGTCTAGGCGGTTATCCCCCAAGCGGTTGTTGAGCGTATGCACTAGGGCATAAATACCACCTTGGTCTGGCTTGGTATGGTTGAACTGAGCCAAGGGGTCTCGAATATCGTGGGGCTCCAGGTCGATCAGCAGGGTGCAGACACGAGAGTTGGAGAGGCCCTTGGCCAGTGCGCCAGCCTCAAAGAGTATCCAGGGTTTCTCTTTGTTCTCTTGGGTCAGGCAGATTATGCCGGTTGTCACATCCTGCAACTGGTCTTGGATTTCGCTAAACCAGAGTGAACCCCGGTCAATATCCTTGGTGGAGAGCCAGGGGCGGATCGCCTGCAATACGCAACGCAGCCACTCATCCAGCAAGGTGGCCACCAATCGACTGCGTTCCCCCGACCAACTCAGAAATACCTTCATCGCTTACCCCATTAACCCGCTGATTGAAGGGGGATTTTATCTGATGGGCGAAACAGGGGCCAGCAGAATCCTAGTCACTCCACCGCGCCAGCAAGCGGGCTAAAAAACCGAGTAGCCCTGAATGGTGTTGGCTCGGCTCCAGTTCCGTTGCCAACAGCTTGATACCTGCAATCAAGAGACCTAACCATAGGAATGCCATTCCAACGAATTCAGACCAATGTAGTCTGCGCGCAACAGCTTGGAAGGCCATGGTACGGATATCCAAACCGGTTGTGAGCTGAGGGATTTCTTGAATCTTGCTGATGATCCATGCGGGTAGTAGCCAGTAGAAAAGCCCATATCCGATCAGGCCCAGCATTAGAGAACACCACCAGGAACTCATCAGCATAGTGCTGGCGGTGCCGGTAATAAGCGACTGGTTTCTCCGTCGATAATAACGTCGTGCCATTTCCCCTCCTTGGGGCAAGTAGGAAGGTCAGTAGAGGCGGTTTCTGAGCTTTTTTAGACGAGAGCGAGTGAGGTTGATACCACTGAACATTATCATTACTCCGATCAATGCTATCGCCCCCCAGAGTATGTGAAATACCTGCGCAGGTATAATGTGGAAGTGCAAAGTTCCCTCAGCAAATTGCATCGGGTCTGGTTGGAAAAAGCCGGGGATGATCATCAGCAGCAAGCCAATCACAGTGCAGGCATAGGCAGGGAAGAAAGCTGCTGGCGCCATATCCAGCATGACCATCATATCGAGCAGCCACTCTTTAAAGCGTTCATTCCATTTCATTCGTCTCAATCTCCCTTTGATAACGAGGGACTCAGTATGCGCTAAAAAATGTGCGCATAAAATGGCCTGTGTTCTAATCGGCGCACCGCTTTTTCTGTTTTGCCGGGGGAGTCATGGAACAGCATCAGGATCTCTTTGCCGATGATCACGCTTCGCTGGGGCAACTGGTCGATCGCCTCGACCAGATCCCGGCCTCTGAATTGACGGCTAAATGGCCCAAAGCCCTGAGTGAGCTGGTCGATGTGTTGGCCTGCGAGTTGATCAGAGAGGGAATGGAGCCGGATCTGGCCAAGGCTCAGGCCCGCAAGTTGGCACTGGTACAGGCCCACTATATGGGTGGCCGAGCCTACTACATCCCCACTGGGGAACATCTCAAGGCTGCGCTGCGGGATAGGGCCATCTGGGATGAATTCAACGGCCGTAATATCGACCAGCTGGCTCGCAAGCATGGCCTGTCGGTACCGCAGACCTATGCGGTGGTGGCGGAGCAGCGGCAACTGACCCGGCTGCGGCATCAGTCTGACCTGTTTGGTCATGAATAAGGAGAGGACTAATATCAAAGAGAAACCCCGCTGTGGCGGGGTTTATATGTTGGTTAATTTAGCCAACCTTGTTTTTCTTATAGTTAGCCAAGTGTGGTGAGTAATTTGATATGTCACTATAGTGTGTAATCTTATCAATTACGTCAATACTATGCTTTAGCCTCATGTTGATAACTAAAAAAACCATCATAAGTGCGGAAAATATTACAGATATCAAAAGTAGCATGAAGCCTTGCAGGGAAAAAAGTATGTCCCAAAAAGCTGACAATGAAAGAGTTATATCCTTTCCTTGTTGCCAAGGAAGAAAACTTAATGGGTAGATGACACCCACAAAAAAAAGAATCAATACAGCTACTATGGAGCTAGTTACTAGATTCACTGAATCTACGCCACTTTTCAATTCAGCACATAATGCTTCGTTCTTTTTCGCTTGGCGCTCAATTTTAATTATCAGTTGATCAATGAGCTCCCTCTCTCTTTTCATGTGTTCATTCGAGCTGGCAAGGAATATCGGTTTGTGAGGTTTTATAGCTGGTGGAGAAAAACCGCCTAGAGCTTTAATCATGGCTTTTTCTTTCTTTTTATTGGAATCTATTTTTTCTGAAACTTCAGTCAGCTTGTTTTTAATCGCTATTTTTATGTCTTCAGGCTTTTCAAAAGGAGAAAACCTGTAAGTAGATATGCATTGTTTAGCATCTAGCATTTTCTCCTCATTTAATATGTAATATTCTATTTCGTTTAAAATATCTCGTCTTATCATTGAGTTATACCATTCAAACTTACGAGAATTTGCCTCGCTTTTTGCTGTTTCTGAGTCGATAAGATGATGTGTGGCCTCATTTTTTAACTTTGAAAAGTCCGATTGGTTAGAGATGATTTTGGTGATGAGAAATGCTGCGAATATACCGACAATTGCACCAGAAGTCTGGCTGATAGTGCTAAAAAACACGTTCCAATCCACGAAAATTCTCCGATAAAGACTGTATTTCTACTTTGACCAGTCATATTGACATATGAAAGACGCTATCACACTTTCCCCCTTCAATAAAACAACAGAAGCAACCTGATATATTCTGTATTCCCACTAACCCACCATAAACCCCTGCCCATAAGGCCCCTCGGTACGCTGCTGATAACGCAGTTCACCGAGGGGCCTTTATGTTATCACTCGCACTTAAATGGCTGCTTCGTCCCGATGTGGAAGGGGGCGAAGTCAACCATCCGGCAGACCGGGGTGGTCATACCAAGTACGGCGTCGCCGATGCCGCCGATGGCAAGAAGGACGACATGGCCGACCTCGATCGGGATGGGGTACCCGATATCGCTATCGGTGATCTGACTCCGGCCCATACCGAGCCATTTTACCGCCAGAACTACTGGGCTCCCGCCCGCTGTGACCTGATCGTCAGCTTAAGCCCGGCCCTTTCTATCGCCGTGTTTGATGCAGCGGTGCATCACGGGCCGAAACGCGCCATCCAACAGCTGCAACAGGTCTTGGGGGTGATGGCAGATGGCCGCCTTGGCCCTGTGTCGATTGGCAGACTCAAGCAGCAACTGGGCGCCAAGGGCGAGGGCCAGTTGTTGCTGGCGCTGATGATGCAGCGGGCCAGCTTTATGCACGGCATTGTGCGCAAAGACCCGAGCCAGTGGGCCAATGCCGATGGCTGGATCAACCGGCTGCTGCGTTTGCAGAGCTACCTCCTTTCCGACGTGGTTGGCGAGGTGGTGGCATGAGCGTGC
>NZ_JBFODV010000137.1:0-6495 GCF_040908495.1 Aeromonas sp. R1-1
ATAGAGGGAGCCACCGCCCACGTAGCCGGTCATGCCTCCCAGCGCCAGTCCGAGGCGGCTGAAGCCCATGTAGCTGCCGCGGGCTGTGGGGTTGGCCAGCCGGGTCATCAGGGTCTCCCGGGCTGGTTCGCAGATGATGATCCCGAGATAGAAGCAGGCCAGCAGCACGAAGAGGCCGGAGAGGGTGCTGACGAAAGCGACCAGACCTATCCCCACCGTCATCATCAGGATGCCTGCCAGCAGGCGATTCTCGAGGCGATAGCGCCGTTCGCTGAAACGGGCGATGGGGTAGAGCAGCGCCAGTGACAGCGCCGTTTCCAGGCTGTACATCCAGCCCACGGCGGTGGTGCTGCCGGATAGTTGTTTGACCAGAATGGGGAAGATCAGCATCACCTGCACCCAGAGCATGTAGTAACCGCTTAAGATCAGCACCAGCCGGCAGAAGGCGCGATCCGCCAGCACCTTGCCCAATCCCTGACGCATCGGCGTCGGCTTGATGGAGAGGCGATAGGCGGGCAGCAGGGTCCAGTTGCAGAGCGCTGCCAGCGTGAAGAGTCCGGCTCCCAGCAGGCAGACGTAGGTGAAGTCAAAACGCAGCAGCCAGCTGCCGAGCAGGGCGCCGGTGACGGCACCTGCGCTCTCCAGCATCATCAGCAGGGAGATAAAGCGGCCCCGCTCATGGGGACGGGTAAATTTGATCACCAGTGCGGCCCGTGGCGGGTCGAACAGGCAACCGCCAAGACCCGAGAGGAAGCAGGAGAAGATCAGCATGACGCCGCTGTCGGCCCAAGCCAGGGTGGCGAAGCCCACCGCCCGCAGCAGCATGCCGGTGACAATGAGCGGGCGGGCACCAAAGCGGTCGGCCAGCGAGCCGCCAAAGATCCCCAGTCCCTGCTGGGTCAGCTGGCGCAGGCCGAGGGCCAGCCCCACCAGACCGGCGGCCCAGCCGAGTTGATCGACGAAGCGCAGGCTGATCATCGGCATCACCACAAAGAAACCCAGGATCACCAGTGTGGTATCCAGCGCCAGAAACCAGCGTCCCCAAAACCTCGCCCTATCGACCATAACGCCCTCTCATTCACAGATACCTTCATTCTGGAGAGGGTTTAGATATAGTGGTAGACGACAACTACCTATATTTCATATCAGGATTATTTATGTCTATGGATCTGGACGATCTGCAACTGCTGCTGGATGTGGCCGAGCTGGGCAGCTTCAGTCAGGCGGCGGCCATTCGTGGCTGGTCACAGCCGCTGGTGAGCCAGCGGATTGCCCAGCTGGAGGAGAGCCTCGGGGCGCCACTGTTTCAGCGCCATCGGCGTGGCGTAACGCCGACCCGTGCCTGCGAGGAGTTTCTGCCATCGGCCCGCTCTGCGCTGGCGATCCTGAGCGAAGGGCGGCTGGCACTGCAGGGGGCGCCTGCGCTGCCTTGTATCCGTCTCTCCAGCCTGCCATCCCTCACTTCGGTGGTGTTTGGCTCGCTATTGATGGAGCTGGTGGACGAGCCGTTCGAAATCCGCTGCACCACGGATCACTCCGGCGAGATCATGCAGTCGCTGCTGACCGGCGAGGCCGATATCGGCTTTGTGCTCAAGCGTCCGCCGGTTGCGGGCCTGCAGATGGAGCTGCTCTGCTGCTCCCCCATCATCGCTATCGCCTCGCCATTGCATCCGCTGGCCGGTTGTCACGGCCTCACGCTGGAGGATATTGCCGACCAGCGGCTGGCGCCTCAGGTATGGGGGCCGGGGTGTGACGTCTTTATCCAGCAGTTGCGGCGGCTGCGGCGGGCCGCCAGCCCCCTGCATGCGGTGCAGCCCGCCAGTGCGGCGCGGGATCTAGCGCTGGAACACGGGTTTATCACCCTGATGCCGGAGCTGGCAATCAAGCGGGATCTGGAGGTGGGGCGGCTGGTCAGGCTAGATGTGCGCAATCTGCCGCAGGAGCATTGGGATGTGATGATGGCGTGGCGCGGTGGCAAGCGGCCCAACCCGGCCCGGGAAACCGTGTTGGCCACCGCCCGCACGCTGGCGAAACGGTGGCGCAATGAGTAGAGCGATGCGGGACAAGGCCCGCATCGGGTGGATCAGTAGCTGGCCTTGAGGGTCACACCACTGAACGCGGAAAACCCTGACAGCTGCACATGCCAGGTGCCCGCCTTGGGATTGGTGAACGAGCAGCTTTCGTTATTGCCCCCCTTGTAGGGACGGCAGTCGTAACTGCTGCTGGTGGGGGCGCTGCCAAAGCGGACGTAGAGGTCGGCATCACCGGTACCGCCGCTGCTGCTGATCTGCAGCGACCTGGTGCCAGCCGGTACGTTCAGGGTGTAGTTAAGCTTGCCACCCTTGCTGGCGGCGAGGTTGCTCACCGGCACGCCGTTTTGCAGTACGTTGTCACTCGGTGGCGGCGTGGTGCCGCAGCTGGCATCGACCCCGACGGTCTGGAAGGCCCGTGCCACATCCGCCTGACTGTACCCCAGGTCGGCGGTCGCCCGGCTGACGCCGCAGGCCCCTTGCTGGTAGTTGGTGTTGGCGCCCCAGTAGAGGCGGTTGGCCAGCAAGAACACTTCAAATGCCTTGCGGGTGTTCCAGCCGCTGCTGGTGGCGAGCAGGTAGAAGGCGCGGTTATAGACCCCCGAACTGTGGTGCACGTCGATGCCGTCGTAGTAGTCGCTCGCATGGCCGATGGATCTGCCATCCCGGGTCGGATCCTCGAAGTAGCGCAGGGAGCCGTTGCCCTTGAAGATCTGGGCGCCGACCAGCCAGTCGTTGCTCCCCTTCATGTAGAACTCGGCCGCTTCCCCCGCCATATCGGAGAAGGCCTCGTTGATACCGCCGGATTGTCCTGAATAGATCAGCCCGGAGTTCTGCTCGGTAAAGCCGTGGCTCACCTCGTGGGCCGCCACATCGAGGCTTACCAGCGGGTGGAAGGTGGTGGCGCCGTCACCGAAGGTCATCTGGCTGCCATCCCAGAAGGCGTTCTCGTAATTCTTGCTGTAGTGAACCCGCATCTTCAGTTTGAAGGTGAGGGGCGCTGTGTTGTACCAGTTGCGGTACATGTCGAACACCACGTTGCCGAAGTAGTGGGCATCGTTGAGGGGCGAGTAGGCGCCGTTGATCTCCTTGACCCGGTTCTCCGGGCAGGTGAACTGGTGGATGGCACCGCCTGAGGTGGCGTGGTTGAGGTTGATGGTATCGACGTTGGGGCTGGTCATCCGGCAGTTGTCATCCACGATGAGCGGGCCAAAGTCGGTGCCGTAAAAGTATTTGCCGGTCTTGATGTTGCCCCCGGGGCCGGTGGCGTCCTTGTGGTTGATCCCCTCCCAGCGTTTGAGCTCCTCACCGCTCTGGGCATCAAGAATGACGAAGGGGCGGCTTGGCTTGTCACCTTCCGCAACGAAGGAGACCTGATAGACCAGCCGGGCCAGCCCGTTCTCGTCCTGCATCACGTAAAGCTTGATCTGCTCGTTGCTCCCCTTGCTGCCCGCCTTGGCCTTGCTGGCGGCATCCTGTGGCGAAAGGGTTGCGACCGGGCTTGCCACATCCTGATCGATCTGGCGCAGCATACGTCCACTGGCCTGTTGCAGCTGGCCGTTCAGGCTCTTGTCAGCCACCACCACCTGACCCATTACCGGGATGCCGTTCCAGACCTGCTCGTAGCGGATCCGCTGCTGGCCGTTGGGCAGCTTGACCACCCGCACCTGACGAAACTCGCCATCTTCCAGCTGCAAGGTACCACTCGCGGCACTGAGGCCGGTCATGGCCCGGATGCCGTTTGCCGTTACGTTGATCTCTACCTCTTGTGCTGCCAGTGCGGCACTTCCCCAGCAGGCCAGCGCAACGGCCAGATAAATTTTATTCATCTCTTCTTTCCTTAAATCGATGAGGTTGATAAACCGACCGAAGGTCGGGCGTTTTGAAGCTAGTGCCGGTGGGGGAAAGTGCCCCCTGTCAAAAGTGACAGCGCAGCACAAAGGGGTAGCAGGATTTGCCAAAGTGCCGTTTGGGGGCATTCTTCGGCGCCATGTGGAGAGCATTATCCGGTTTCAGACACCCACCCTCCTCTTTTGAGGGAGGAGAGAACGCACGCTGTGACCCTCTGCGATACCTGCCGGAGGGGAGGCGTAAAAGTGGCTGGCGCGGCCAGTGGCGATTGGCTACATTGGGTTCTGGTTCGCGATTTGATCACTGATTTGAAAGGAGAATCCCATGTTTTCATGGCAGTTGGACGACGAGCTTGCGCTGCTCTTCTTGCAGCCCGATATGGCGAGCGAACTGTTTGCCCTCTGCAATGACAACCGGGAGTACCTCTCCCAGTGGCTACCCTGGCCGCCACTGATCCAGCGCCCTGTCGACAGTGCCCTCTTCATTCGCAGTGCCATCGAGAAGTTCGCCCGGGGCGAGGGGCTCACCACCGCCATCGAGTATCAGGGGGAGGTGGTGGGGGTCATAGGTTACAACAGCATCGATCACGACCTTGGCAAGGTGGTCATCGGCTACTGGCTGGCGGAGCGCTGGCAGGGTAACGGCATCATCACCCGGGCTTGCCAGGCCCTGATCCACCACGCCTTCGAAGAGATGGGGATGGAGAAGGTGGAGATCAGCGCCGCCACCGATAACGAGCCCAGCAGAGCCGTCTGTGAACGGCTCGGGATGCAGCTGGAGGGGGTGACCCGGCGCGCAGAGCGGCTGGGCAACCGGATTGTGGACCATGCCCACTACAGCTTGCTGCGCGATGAGTGGCTAAGACAGAGGGAGTCCTGATGGCGCTGCCACATATCAAGACGGCTCGTACCCACCTGACCATACTGTCGCCGGATCAGGCCCCCATGATGCTCGACTTCTACCGGCGCAACCGCGACCACCTTACCCCCTGGGAGCCGCTTCGGGACGAGCACTTTTACACTCTCTCTTACTGGCATGCCCGGCTGCAGGACAGCTACAGCCAGTTCTTCAACGGCACCGGTGTCAATCTGGTGGCCCTCGATCCGGCTGGCGAGCGGGTGATCGCCACCTGCAACTTCAGCAATATCCTGATGGGGGTCTTCAAGGCGTGTCATCTGGGCTATGCCATCGACCAGCAGCATCAGGGGCAGGGGGTGATGGGAGAGGTGCTGTCAGCCGCCATCGACTACCTGTTTCGCGAGCACGATCTGCATCGCATCATGGCTTGCTATATGCCAGCCAATCAGCGCAGTGGCGCCTTGCTGGAGCGGCTCGGCTTCGAGCGGGAGGGGTTTGCACGGGCGTATCTGATGATCAATGGCCGCTGGGAGGATCACATCCTCACCTCGCTGATTAATCCGGCCTCCTGAACGACAGATAAAAAAACGGGCCCGAAGTTGCCTTCGGACCCGTCTTCGAATGAGGTGCAGGCTTAGTTGGCCTTGGCATCGCTCACTGCAGCTTCAACCTTGGTAGCGGCTTCGGTAGCAGCTTTTTCTACGGTTGCAGTCGCTTCGGAGGTGGCCTTCTCTACGGTAGAGGTGGCTTCGCTAGCGGCTTTTTCTACAGTGGCAGCAACTTCGGCGGCCGGAGCAGCAGCAGGAGCGGCAGCTTTTTCTTCTTTCTGACCGCAAGCAGTCAACATCAGACCCAGGATACCGGCTACCAGTACTTTGTTCATGTGCATTCCCTCAAATAAATATGGAGAGATGGTCTGTGCAACCATCACAGCGCCCACCGTTGCCCGGTATTGAAACAAGAAGCCGGGAGGCAGCAGGCGGGCGCAATATAGCCCCATTAGTTACCGATGAAAACGGATATCACAATGACATTTTTTCGTGCCGTGGATAAAAAGCTCCACTGCAACGACTGATATCAATACAAGATGCCGTTAAATGGCACTAACTGCACAATAAAACACCATATTGCCGCCATCTTGTGGCGGTTTAACAAGGTCAAGGTTGGTCAATAGCGGCCGATGACCCGCACCTTAGTCAGACAGCTTCTGACAGGGCAGCCGTTTTCCCTCAAGGTGGCTCTGACGGGCCAGATCCAGCAGCGCCATCACCGCCAGCGCTTCACTTGCTGGCACCGGGTTGCTTTCCTCGCCCTTGATGGCGGCGCAGACACCGCGATAGTAGGCGCCATAATCCCCCGCCTCACCCACCACGCTCTGCTGCTGTAACTGACCATCGACAATGCGGCTGAGCTGACCGGGTTCGCTATCCATGCCCCAATCCGCCGCCGGCGGCCGTTTGCCCAGCTTGAGCTGATCTTCCTGCACATCCATACCGAATTTGACGAACGAGCCCAGGCTGCCGTGAATGACAAAGCGCGGCATGGTGGCTGAAACCAGACAGCTGCCATGCAGAATAACCCGCAGAGCACCGTAACCCAGCACCACATGGAAGTAGTCGTCCGCCAGTGCGCCAGTGCGCTGCTCGGCCAGATCGGCCTGCAGCCAGTCCGGTTGGCCGAACAGCTGCAGTGCCTGATCCAGTACATGGGGGCCGAGATCGAACCAGAGGCCGGAACCCGGGCCACCCGCTTCGCG
>NZ_JBFODV010000138.1:0-4829 GCF_040908495.1 Aeromonas sp. R1-1
ATCAGACTCCCATCGATGACCACAAGGCGTGCCAGTGCGCCGATATCCTGCGCGGCCTGGCCAAACCGAACCAGTGCAAAGTCTTTGGCCGGGGCTGCACCCCGACCCAGCCCATGGGCAGCTGCATGGTCAGCTCCGAGGGGGCCTGCAATGCCTACTACCGATATATGGGGATCCAATGAGAGAAATTCAGTTAAGCCACGGCGGCGGCGGTGTCGAAATGAACCAGCTGATCAATCAGCTCTTCTTTCGCCACTTTGGCAACGAGATCCTGCTGCGCGGTGAAGATGCCGCCCTGCTGCCGGTAAGCGGCCCCGTCGCCTTCACCACCGACAGCTTTACCGTCTCGCCGCTCTTCTTCGAGGGGGGCGATATCGGCAAGCTGGCTATCGCCGGCACGGTCAACGATCTCGCCATGATGGGGGCCAAACCCGAGTATCTGAGCTGCAGCTTTATCATCGAGGAAGGCTTTCCCTACGCCGATCTGGCCCGCATCGTCGAGTCGATGGCAGCAGAGCTTGCCAAGAGCGGTGCCCGCATTGTCTGCGGCGACACCAAGGTGGTGCCCAAGGGAGCCGCCGACAAGATCTTCATCAACACCAGCGGGGTCGGCACTTTCCCGCTGCCTGAGCAGAGCCGGGGCATTTCGGTACGCAACCTCAAAGCCGGTGACGCCATTCTGGTGTCGCGGGATATCGGCAGTCACGGCGCCTGCATCCTGATGGCCCGTGACGCCCTGCAACTGGGATCCGCTCTCAAGAGTGACTGCACCACCCTCTGGCCACAGGTAGAAGCGCTACTAAAAGCGGGTATTACCCCTCACGCCCTGCGCGATGCCACCCGCGGTGGCCTTGCCGCCGTGCTCAACGAGTGGAGCAGCGCCTCCGGCGTTGCTATCGAGCTGGAGGAGTCCGCCATTCCTGTGTGCGATCCGGTGCGCGGCCTGTGCGAGCTCTACGGTTTCGAGCCCCATGATCTCGCCAACGAGGGGACCATGGTGCTGGCCCTGCCTGCCGAACAGGCGCAGGACGCACTGGGCATCTTGCGGCAATTCAACCCAGCAGCCAGCCAGATCGGCGTGGTTCAGGCGAGCGATCGCCACAAGGTGATCCTCAACAACCCCTGGGGCAGCCGCCGCTATCTGGAGCTGCCGCAGGGGGAGCTGCTGCCGCGGATCTGTTGAGCAGCCATGCCGTTCTGTCAATTACAGGGAGGAGTCACTGCTCCTCCCCATATCGGTTAAGGAGCCACCATGCACGAAATGTCTCTGGCCATGGCCGCCATCGATCTGGCAGCCGAGCAGGCCACCCAGCGGGGCTTTAACAAGGTGACCGCTCTCTGGCTCGAGGTCGGCAGCTTCTCCTGCGTCGACCCCGACACCATTGCCTTCTGTTTCGAGGCGGCTGCCAAGGGCACTGCCGTCGAAGGGGCCCAACTGCACTTTCAGCACCAGGCGGCAGAGGTCTGGTGTTACGACTGCAACCAGACGGTCACCCTCACCGAGCGCGGGCAGGCCTGCCCAGGGTGTGGCGGATACAAATTACGAGTCGCGCAGGGTGATAGCCTGCGCATCACCGACATCGAGGTAAGTTGATATGTGTAGCGTATGCGGATGCGGCCAGGCGCGGATCGCCGGCCATGAGCACGATCATGAGCTTCATCACGAGCATGAACATCACCATGAACATGGTCATGAGCACGACCATCATCATGCTCATGACGCCCATCACCATCATGACCACGAGCAGAGTGCGCCGCGTACCCTGATCATTCACCACCACTACCACCATCAGGGGGATGTCCATCACCATCATGACCACGAGCAGAGTGCGCCGCGTACCCTGATCATTCACCACCACTACCACCATCAGGGGGATGTCCATCACCACTACCACGGGGAACGGGCTCCCATAAGCCATGAGGGGCATGATCACCCCCATGAGCACCACCATGATCACCCCCACGACCATCATCATGATCATATCCACTCTCATGACCACGGCCATTCCCACGCACATCCCCATGATCACAGCCACGACCATGACCATGACCATGACCATGACCATGACCACCAGCAGGGTGATCTGCACTACGGCAAAGGGGAAGCGGGATTGTCGGTGCCCGGTATGGGGCAGCGCCAGCTGATCGCCATCGAGATGGATGTGCTGACCAAGAACAACGCGCTGGCGGCCCACAACCGCGAGCACTTCACAGCAGCCGACCAACTGGTGCTCAATCTCGTCTCTAGCCCGGGGTCAGGCAAAACCACTTTGCTGTGCGAAACCCTGCGCCTGCTGGCCGAAAAACGCCCCTGCACCGTGATCGAAGGGGATCAGCAGACCAGCGCCGATGCGGATCGCATTCGTGCTACTGGCGTCCCTGCCGTGCAGATCAACACCGGCAAGGGCTGCCATCTGGATGCCAAAATGGTTCACGACGCCTGCCACCAGCTGCCCGCCAATCAAGGGGGCATCCTCTTTATCGAGAACGTGGGCAATCTGGTCTGCCCCGCCAGCTTCGATCTCGGCGAGAAGTACAAGGTAGCGATCCTCTCCGTCACCGAGGGGGAAGAGAAGCCGCTGAAATACCCGGACATGTTCGCCGCCGCCCAGCTGATGGTGATCAACAAGATCGATCTGCTGCCCTACGTCAGCTTTGACGTGGCCCGCTGCATCGAGAACGCCAAACGGGTCAACCCCTATATTCAGGTGATCCAGGTCAGCGCCACTACAGGCGAAGGGATGGATGCCTGGCTCAACTGGCTGGCCAGTGCCTGAATCAGAACCGGTTAAATGCCGTTACCAGTGGCGGATAACAAGAGAGGGAGGCTAATGCCTCCCTCTCTTTTATCTACGAACCTTGTCGGCCGTGCTATCTGTTCGGAGTCGCCAGCGTCCCCTCACCCTGACCCTCTCCCCAGGGAGAGGGGACCGGTTCGTGGATACTGGCAATAAGTTCGAAGTACGCGCACTGCGAGCATAACAACCAGCTTGTGCCCCCAAGCTTGGGGAGAGTCACCGTCTGCTCCCTTCTCCCCTTGCGGGAGAAGGGCTGGGGATGAGGGGGGAAGCCAATCCTCAGGCCACGCTACGGGCCATCGCCTCCTGCTCAGCCGTCTCCTCGCCAAAGCGCAGCACCCGATGGCAGATCTGGCGCAATAATGCCTGCTGGTGACTGAAGATGACCATGCCAAGCCCGCGCTGCTCGCATTCAACCATCAACTCCCGCCAGAGTTGGCGCTGAATCTGCGGATCCAGCTGGGCGGTCACCTCGTCGGCAATCAGCAGTCGGGTGCGGGGATCGAGGGCGCGCAGCAGCGCGATGCGGGCCAGCTCGCCACCTGAGAGCTGGCCGGGCTTACGGCCAAGCCACTCGGGTTTGACCATAAAGCGAGCCAGCATGGCCTCATCGGGGCGCCACACATCCCACAGCGCCTGCCCGGTGGTGCGATAGGGATTGAAGGTGAGTTCGGGGTGCTGGGGCAGCAGCTGGATGGGGTTATAACCCTTCACTGGCTCCGGCACAGGCTGCCCATCGAGCAGGATCTGCCCGCCAGCCCGAACCGGTTGCCAACCCGCCAATACCCGCCCCAGGGTGGTCTTGCCATGACCGCTCGGGGCGGAGATGCCGAGCCGCTCCCCCGCTTTCACCGTCAGTGACAACCCCTGCCAGAGGGGACGTTCCCCCTGGGCGATGGTGAGATTTCGTACTTCCAGCATTATGAAACCTCCGGCATAGAGAAAAGCGCATTGAACTCCGGCAGCGCCTGCCAATGGGCTCTGAGCATCTCGCTCCCCTGCCCCTGGCGCAGATGGTGGCAGCTCAAGGTATCGCTCACCTGCCCCTGATGAAGGGCAACAATGCGATCGGCAAAGCGGGCCGCCAGCGCCAGATCGTGGGTGACCCAGAGGATGCCGCTGCCCTGATTGGCCAATTCACGCAATTGGCTGAGCAGCAGACAGGCCAGCCCCTCGTCGAGCCAGGCGGTGATCTCGTCCGCCAGAATGTAACGGGCGCCGCCGAGGGCCGCGGTGCAGGCCAGAATACGCTTGGCCATGCCGCCGGAGAGCTGGCGTGGAAATCTGTCCAGGGTGGTCGCGGGCAGCTGGTAGCGCAGCAGTTGCTCACCGAGCCGCTCGCGAGAACCGCTCTGGCCGCAGAGGCGTGCCGCACGTCCCAGCTGACGCTCCACCGTCAGCAGCGGATTGAGGGCGCTTACCCCTTGTGGCACATAGCAGAGGGTGTGCCCGCGCAAACGGGCCCGGCTGGCATCGCACAGAGGCGTGCCATCGAGAGAGATGCTGCCGCGCATGCGCAGATTGTCCGGCAGCAATGTCAGAGCGCTTTGCAGCAGCAGGCTCTTGCCCTCGCCGCTCCCCCCCACCAGCGCCACTATCTCCCCCGGCGCCAGTTGCAGGCTGATATCGGTCAGCAAAGGCTGCCAACTACGCCGCCCCAGCCAGGAGTAGTGGGCCGCCTCTATGGTCACCTGATCAAAACTCAGCATGGTTCACTCCTGTGCCACAACAGCTGTTGCAAGGCGCGGGTAGCCTGATCAAACAGCAGTACCAGCAGCAACAACATCAGCCCAGGGAAGAGGGCCAGCCACCAACCGCCACCGGCCAGATAACGCAGGGCATCGGCCAGCAGCAGGCCCAGCGAGGCCTCGTGGGCCGCCAGTCCAAAACCGAGAAAGCTCAAGGCCGCGCTGTGCAGCACCGCATGGGGAAACATCAGCAAGGTGCCGATAAACCACTGGGGCAACAGCCCCGGCAACAGATGGGTGCGCCAGCGACGCAGCGCCCCCATCCCCTGACAACGGGCCAGCA
>NZ_JBFODV010000139.1:0-3834 GCF_040908495.1 Aeromonas sp. R1-1
GTGCCGTTTTCGGTGGACTGGCCCGCCACCGGCGCACCGCCATTGCCTGGCTCCGGGTTCATATGGCAGTCGATGCAGGTGCGCCGCTTGGCGGGATCCTCGGCCTTGGCGAAGCTGGATTTTTCCCACTCGTCCCAGGTGTTGACGATGTTGGCGCCGGTGCCCGGGGCAAACTCGTTGTGGCACGATTTGCACAGGGCCGCGTCGCGGTAGAAATCCTTCTGATAGGAGGCTTTGTGGGCCGCTGGGCGGGCGTTGATCTGCCGCTCGGCCAGCCAGTGCTGGAGGCTGCCGCCCGGGGCATCCTCGAACACATAGCTCTCGCGGTCTTTCAAATTCACGGTAAAGGCGCTGTTGCCGCCCGCATCTTCCACTTTGGTGATGCGATGGCAGAGCACGCAGCCGGTCCCTTCCTCAACCACAGGTTCGCCCGCCTTGTGGGCAGCAATCAGCGAGGCGCCGCCCTGCTCGAACATGTGGGAGCCCTTGGGCAGATCCAGCTGGCCTGTCATCACTTGCTGGGGCATATGGCAGCCCTGACACCACTGGCCAAACGCTTCCCCTTCGGTTTCGCGGGCCAGCGCCTGCACCACCTTGTAGTAGGGGTGGGAGTTGCCCATCAGCCGGTGGTTGCTCTCGCTCCAGTCCTTGAACGCTTGGCTGTGGCAGTTCTGGCAGGAGGCTGAGTTGAGCCACTCCTTGGGATGAGTGGTTGGCGCCTTGGCGGGATCCGTGCGCGGGGCATCTAGCCGCAGCCAGTTGGCAAGATAGGGGAGGTTGCCATCGGCGGTGACGAAGGCGTGCAAGTCCTCCATCATCGCTTTCACTTCCGGTTGGGGCTTGGCGGGATCAACTGCTTCGGCGCCATCGCGGGTGTCGTGCCCCATGCCGCCCTGGGTCTGCTGGGTCATGCGCAGGTATTCGCCGACAAAATCCCCCGCCACCATGTTGGTGAGGTTGGCGTGGCCGTTGATGGCGTTGTCGCCGCTCTTCTGGCGATGGGCCGCCATCAGATAGCGGTTGGTGAAGTTGAACCCGTCCAGATGGCAGGAGTTGCAGCTCATCCAGTTGTCCCCTGCCATGGGGAAGCGTGAGTTGGACGCTGTGTTACCAAGGTTGAATAGCCGCTCGCCGCGCTGAAGCGGTTCGGGGCGCGGATCCGTCTCTACCAGCTTGGCAAAGTGGGGCACATCGACGGTGACCCGGGCAAACGGGCCGCTGCCGCTGCTATTGAGGCGGGTGAGATCCTGCCCCATGGCGTTGTGCACCAGAATATGGTCACCGTCGATCAGCAGATCCCGCGGATTCTGGCCCGGCAGGTGACGCAAGAGCTGGGTCGCCTTGGCGCCCCCCTGAAACTTCTTGCGGCGGTGGCGGTTGTTGTTGGACTTGCCGCTGCGGGAGAGGTCAAACACCAGCAGATCTTCCGAGCCCGCCAGGGTCAGATAGACCCGCTTGCCATCGGCGGCAAATCGGGCTGCAAACGGGTTGGAGACGATCTGGCTGCGGTTGCCGACGCTTGGCAGGTTGATCTGCAAAAAGAGCTGTTTTCTTTCATCGACCCGCTCTTTCTCCTCATCGAGATCAATGATGGAGACCGCTGGGAAGACGGTGCTCTGAAACTGGAAGGGGTGGCTGAAGCTCCACAGTACGTGAGGCAGCCAGGCCTCGCTGCCATCGGGGGAGAGGGCGATGCCATCGAGCAGGCGCGGCAAGCCTTGAGAGTCGCTCGGCGTGTCGCTATGGGTCTCGGCCAGGGTAATGAGCTTGGGCTTGGGAAGCGAAGCTCCCTTGGCGCCGTGGCCGAGCTTGGCGAGATCATAGATGGCGAGCTGGCCGGTCATGGCGTGGGTGAGCAGCAGGCGATCGTCGTCGGTCAGGGCCAGCCCACGGGGAGTCTCGGCGGTTTCTGCATCCAGCTGGAGGTTGCCGGCGGTGTCGTAGGCCTGCAGACGAGCGGATTCGAACAGGGTGACCCAGAACCACTGCCGCTTGGCATCGAAGATGACCCCATAGGGGCGGTGGCCGGTGGGGATCGTCTTTTCCAGATCGAGATCATCATCCAGCAGCAGCAGGCGATCGCCGCTGTAGTCGGTGACCAGCAGGGTACCACCATCGGCGCGGGCCAGCTGGCGCAGATCACCCCCCAGCTGCACCTCTTTTAAGCGTTTTCCGCTATCGCGCTCCAGCAGGGTGACGGAACCTGCGCTCAGGTTGGCGGTGACGAGGCGCGGGTTTTGCCCCTCTTCATAGGCGAGCATCCCTGAACCCATCTGCTGGGCCAACGCGAAGGGGCTGGCCAGCAGCATGACGAGGGCCAGCAGGGATGACAAATATGCAGAGAACGATGACTTCAACATGGGATCAGGAGCGCCATTTCAAGATGGTCCAGCGCCAGGCGTGGCGCAGCACCAGAGGAGTTAACGCCAATGCGCTCAGCCAGTGGGCCCAGCTGGCGAGGTTGCCCATGGCATCGCCCGGGGTGCCGTGCAGCACCAGCAGCAGGCCGCTGGCCAGACAGATCAGCAGGAGGGCTTCGATAATCCGCCCCGTGGTGCGTAAAAAGGGTTTGTTGCTGCGGTTCAACAAGCTGCGATGGGAGAGCCAGAAGGCGCCAAACAGCAGGGGAAACAGGGTGAGCGAGAGCATCACATGGAAAAACAGATTCCAGCGTGCCAGCGACCAGAGCGGGGTCAGAGGTTCCCACAGCAGCAGGCCGGAGAAGAACATCAGATAGAGGGTGCCCTCGGCGGCCTGATGGTGGTAGGCCAGCCACTGCCAGAATTGTCGGGGTGAGAGAGAAAGGCTTGTCATAAAGGCTCCAGCACCCGGGCGGGGCAGCCCGGGGGGAGCAAGTTTATAACGCAGTAAGAGTAATGAAAAGTGTTATCAATTGTATTGCAAGTGAATCAAGGCTGAACAAGCACCGTGTTCCGGCTCGACTATTTATGCTCTGCCATCCGCTCGGTCACCGCATAGGGAAGGTGCGAACAAGTCCCTGATGTGAGATTGCAAGCCCCACTTGGTGCCTGTTATGAGGTTCAGCATGAATCATCAGCTCACCTTCGCGGATAGCGAGTTCAATGGCAAACGCCGCAAAACCCGTAAGGAGTTATTCCTGGCTCGTATGGATGCGTTGCTCCCATGGGCTATGATGCTGGAGGTCATCGAGCCCGTCTATCCCAAGGCAGGTAATGGCCGTCGCCCCTACCCACTCGATACCATGCTGCGCATTCACTGCATGCAACAGTGGTATAGCTTTAGCGACGGCGCCATGGAGGATGCGCTCTACGAGATTACTTCGATGCGTCTGTTTGCCAAGCTCTCACTGGACCAGCCCATCCCCGACCGCACCACCATCATGAACTTCCGCCATCTGCTGGAGCAGCGCCGGCTGGCCCGGCAGCTCTTCGACGCCGTCAACCAATGGCTTTCTGACGCCGGCATCATGATGAAGCAAGGCACGTTGGTCGACGCCACTCTCATTGAGGCCCCTTGCTCGACCAATAACAAGCGTGGCGAGCGTGACGGCGAGATGCACCAGACCAAGAAAGGTAATCAATGGTACTTCGGCATGAAGGCTCAGATCGGTGTCGATGCCAAGAGTGGCCTGACGCACAGTCTGGAGACCACGGCAGCCAATGAGCACGACCTCAATCAAGTGGGAAATCTGCTCCATGGCAAGGAGGCATTTGTGTTCGCTGACGCCGGATATCAGGGTGCAGAAAACCGTGAAGAGCTGGCAGATGTAAAGGCACAATGGGCGATTGCGATGCGACCTGGCAGGCTCAAGGAACTCAAAAAGCATCCGCGCAAAAACAAGGCTGTGATTGC
>NZ_JBFODV010000014.1:0-17333 GCF_040908495.1 Aeromonas sp. R1-1
ATGCCGGCTTGTCCATCGCCTGTGCCAGCCGAAGTCTCAACCAGAGACTCTCCTCGTTCTCGTCTGACACATCGGCAAAACGGGCGAGGTAGGACCTGCAGGGTAGCCGCCCGATAACAGAGGTGATCGACCGTTGGCCGGGAAATTGTGACGCCAGTGGCGGCCAGTTCTGCCAACAGCTGAGAAACAAATGGGGCCATTGGCCCCAGTGTGGAATCGAGTGGGTGGGACATGCTTACCATTTCTTCTTGGGTTGAAACAGGACATCGAGCTCGTCGGCTTCCTTGTCCTTGATGTTTTGCAGATCCTGCGCGCTATTTTGCTGCTGCAGCTCTTCAAGCTCCTTGAGCCCCTGACGCATATCTTCTTCACGGGCCAGCAGATAGGGATCCTTGTCGCCCACGCTCGCCATGGCCGACAGACCCTTGGTATAGAGCTGGCGGCAAGTACCATATTGGCCCTGAATGCGGGCATCCATCGCCCGCTTGACCAGATTGGAGATGTTGATCTTGAGCTGCATCAGCTCGAGGCGGCGCTCTTCCTGGGCAAATCCCTGAGGGTCAATCTTGCCCTTGTTGTGCTCGACTCGCAGCACGGCCCGCATCTTCTTGACCAGCTGCAGCATCTGGATCGCCTGACGATCGGACTCCGGGGTCTTGAACTGCCCCTCATCCTGCACGCTGTAGTTCTCCTGCACATTCTTGATCTGGGTCTGTACATCAACGATGCGTTGCTTGATCTGATTGTTGGGCATCACCTGGGCGATGGCGCGATAGGCATCGAGGATCCGGTGCTGCAACAGCAACACCATGTTCTTGGAGAAAGGCACCAGATTGACGTTCAGCAACACCTCTTCGGTCTCGTCGGCCACCGTCTTGTGTCTGGCAACGGCGTGACGCTTGTCCGCCTCTGCCTTCTGCTTATATTGCTGCACCACGTTATAGGCGATAACCAAAAACAGGAGTGCGCCAATAGACAGCAATACCAAAGTTAAAATCATAGGATGTCCAAACCCCTGTTCCTATCCAATTGCGTGATCCTACAACAGCTTACCCACTTAAGGTAGCCTGCAGATCCCCCCTTGCCCACGATTTGTCACCAAGCTGTGCCCCCGGTCTCAGGGAGAGATTGCAGGATCAGGGGATGATGACCATGACGGTCACCTCCCCATAGTATCGCCCATCAGTGCCATTACTTGAGGTTAAAGCCCCGCGATTGCAGGAATCCCAGCATGAAAGGGCGGGACTCCTTGCCCAGAATGGCGCGGATCTGGCCGCTCCAGGTCTGCTGCTTGTTGTTGCTGCTACGGGCCTGATAGTAGTCCGCGATCTGCTGATCGTACCGGGCCAGCAGGTCGCGATCCAGCTCGTGCTGGTAGCGCTCCTGATGCACCACCAATCCCCTGGGCAGACGGGGTTTCTGCTCCGGCTGCTGGGCAGGATGACCAAGGCAGAGGCCAAACAGCGGGATCACCTGATGGGGCAAGCCGAGCAGTTCGCTCACCTCGGCCGGATGGTTGCGAATGCCGCCGATATAGACCCCGCCCAGCCCCAGCGACTGCGCCGCCAGCAAGGCGTTTTGCGCCATCAGGGCGCCGTCGATGGCTCCGATCAGCAACTGCTCCGCATAGCCGGTCTGGGCCTCGGGCACGATCTGGGTGTGGCGGTGGTAATCGGCGCAGAACACCAGAAACTCGGCCGCCTGCACCACATAGGGTTGATTGCCCGACAGCATGGCCAACTGCTGACGCGCCTCGGGCTCGCAGACTCGCACAATACTGGTCACCTGCAAAAAGCTCGAGGTCGAGGCGGACTGGGCGGCGGCGAGGATGGCATCCAGCTGCTGCGGGGCAATCGGCTCGGCAGTGAACTGACGAATGGAGCGATGGGAAAGGATAAGATCGATGGTCTGATTCATGGCACCTCCAAAATGAGGTAACACCATAGCGAAAAAAACGAGGGAGCCCAAGGCTCCCTCGCACACCCAGCTTAAGGGGCCGGATAGACGTAAGGGGCTTGCAACCCGAGCGGGAAGCCGAGCGCCCAGTAGAGCAGCAGGAAAATCGTCCAGCTCACCAGGAAGGCCAGCGAGTAGGGCAGCATCATGGAGACCAGAGTACCGATCCCGGTGCTCTTTACATACTGCTGGCAATAGACCACCACCAGCGGGAAGAAGACCATCAGCGGGGTAATGATATTGGAAGCAGAATCCCCGACCCGATAGGCCGCCTGGGTCAGCTCGGGGGAGATCCCCACCGCCATCAGCATGGGTACCAGGATCGGGCTGATCAGCGCCCACTTGGCCGAAGCCGACCCCACCACCAGATTGACGCTGGCGGTCAGCAGGATCATCCCGACGATAGTCACCTCACCGGGCAGCGCCAGCGCATGGAGCACTTCGGCACCGGAGAGGGCCAGCAGGGTGCCCAGATTGGAGTCACCAAACGCCTTGATAAAGAGCGCGCAGAAGAAGGCCATCACCATGTAGGAGCCCATCTTGTTCATGGTGGCCGACATGGCATCGATCACATCCTTGCCACTCTTGAAGCTGCCTGCGACAAAGCCGTAGACAATCCCGGGCAGGATAAAGAGCAGGAAGATTAGCGGCACAATGGACTTCATCACCGGCGCGGCGAAGGTGGTCAGCGAGCCATCGGCAGCACGCAGCGGTGAATCGCTCGGGGAGAGCGCCAGCGCCAGCAGCACAATAGCCGCCAGCATGGCAAACCCGGCCCAGTTGAAGGCCCGGCTCTCTTGCGCGCTGTAGCGCCCCATCTCGTCGGCACTCTCCAGATCCTCGTTGAGCGCCACATGCTTGAGGCGCGGCTCCACCACCTTTTCGGTGACGAACCAGCCGACGCAGATGATCAGCAACGAAGAGGCACCGGTAAAGATGATGTTGCACAGGGTGTTGACCATGTAGTCAGGATCGAGCAACTGAGCGGCGGACTGGGTAAAACCCTGCAGCAGCGCATCCCCGCCGGAGGGCAAGAAGTTGGCGGCAAAACCGCCGGAGACACCGGCAAAGGCAGCGGCGATCCCCGCCAGCGGATGGCGTCCGGCAGCGTGGAAGATGATGCCACCGATGGGGATCACCAGCACATAACCCGCATCTGCGGCGGTATGGCTGACGATCGCTACCAGGATCAGCATGGGAGTGAGAAAACGGGCAGGCGTCACTTTCAGCAACTTTTTCAGACCGGTATTGATAAAACCGGACTGCTCGGCCACCCCGACCCCGAGCATGGCTACCAGCACGATCCCCAGCGGGGCAAAGCCGGTAAAGGTCGTGACCATGGTAGAGAGAAACTCGGCCAGACCGGCACCGGTCAGCAGGTTGTTGACCACTACCGCCTCCCCAGTACGGGGGTTGACCAGATCAAACTGGAATTGTGACAACACCCAGGAGCCGACCCAGACGATCAGCAAGGCGTAGAGGAACAGCATGGCGGGGTCGGGTAATTTGTTCCCGGCTTTCTCGACGCCATTGAGGAAACGGTTTAGCCAACCTTTGGGAGGGCTGGCCGGACGGTCATTGACAGCAGCATGACTCATTATTGCGATACTCCTTTCCCTAGAAACGAGGTCGCATGCTAGCAATTCCAGCCAATCCGTCTCATGACCGATCGCAAAAGAATGATTAATTTTGATTAAATATTGCGGAATAAAATTCCAAGTTGTGGCCTAACGCACACTTGTTACTCTGCCATTACGGCATCTAGCAGTGGATAACGCCCGACCTGGCACTCCACCACAAAACCGCTCGCCTCGACTTGCGCCACAGTCAGCGGCTTGCTGAACAGATATCCCTGGAACACATGGCACCCCTGGGTCTGCAGGGCGGCCAGCTCGTGAGGCTCCTCCACCCCTTCCGCCATGATCCCCAACCCCAGATTGGTGGCCATGGCCGCAGTCGCCCGGATCACCGGCAAGTTGAGGCCGACCACGAAGGAGCGATCCAGCTTGATGTTGTTGATCGGCAACCGGTTGAGATAGGCCAGCGAGGAGTAGCCGGTACCGAAATCATCGATGGCAATCTTGATCCCCTGTTCGCTCAAATCGTCGAGAATGCCGAGGCACCCCTTCATATCGAGCATCAGTACGGTTTCGGTCAGCTCCAGCGTCAACAGGGAGGCATCCACCCCGTGCAGCTCCAGCTGCTGGCGAACTTGCCCGGGCAGCGCCGACGAGAGCTGGAAACCGGAGAGGTTGACGGAGACCGGCACTCGCTGATGGAAGCGCTTCTGCCAGCTGGCGACCTGTGCCAGCGCGGTGGAGAGCACCCAGCTGCCGATCTCGCGGATCAGCCCCATCTCTTCGGCCAGCGGGATAAATTCCACCGGCGAGACATGGCCGAGCACCGGGTTGTACCAGCGCAGCAGTGCCTCGTAACCGATCAGACGCCGTTTGGCGGCATCGACCTGCGGCTGGTAACAGAGGCTCAGCTCCTGACGGCCGATGGCCTTGGCCAGAAACTGTTTGAGATTGAGCTTGCGCTGCAGGGTCTGTTGCATGCTGGGGGTGAAACGCTGCCAGCGCAGCCGCCCCATCTGCTTGGCCTGATACATGGCCATGTCGGCACGGGTGATGAGGTTGTCCCCGTCATCCGCATCATCGGGATAGATGGCGATACCGATACTGCCGCCGATGGTCACCTCCGGCAGCCCGCTCAGTTGTAGCGGCTTGGTCATCTGGGAGAGCATCTGATCGGCCACCTCTTGCGCCCGATCCCCCTGATTGCCCAGCGGCACCAGTGCTGTGAATTCATCGCCACCGAGGCGAGCCAGCTCCACATCCCGCGGGCAGATCTGTTTGAGGCGACCGGCGACCCGCTCCAGCAGGCGATCTCCCGCCTTGTGGCCGTAGTTGTCGTTGACCAGCTTGAAGTTGTCCAGATCCATGAACACCAGCGCGAAACGCTCCCCCAGCCCGCAATAGGCCTCAAGGGATTTCATCAAGCCATAGCGATTGAGCAGGCCGGTCAGGGAGTCGTGCCAGGCGAGGTGGCGATGCTCCAGCTCTTCGAGTTTGCGATCGGTAATATCCCGCATGGTGAGCAGAATGCGGGCCCCCTGCTGGATATAGCGGAACTGATACTGGAACCAGCGCATCCCCTTGAGGGTACGGCACTCCCCCTCGGTCACCACTTCATCGAGACGGGAGAGCTTCTGGTAGAAGCTGTCATCATTGCCGGAGAAAACCTGGGAGAGCTTGGCGATCTGGTGGCCGAAACACATTTCGAAGTGATAGTTGCCACTCTCGAACACACCATGGCTATCGAACAGGCAGGCAAGGGTATCGCCGGTTGCCAGCGAGGACTCCTGATAGAGGGTATCGGAGTCGAGCACAGCTTCGGTCATCATCATCAGCCGGCCAGCCAGTTGAATACCGGAGAGGCGCAGATAGATCTGCTTCTTGACCCCCTTTGGGGAGAGGGTCCACCACTCGTTGT
This sequence comes from Aeromonas sp. R1-1, assembly GCF_040908495.1. Taxonomy (NCBI): domain Bacteria; kingdom Pseudomonadati; phylum Pseudomonadota; class Gammaproteobacteria; order Aeromonadales; family Aeromonadaceae; genus Aeromonas; species Aeromonas sp. R1-1. The sequence goes on from NZ_JBFODV010000014.1 coordinate 5,452, forward strand.
AACTGCGCCCCTGCTGAAAATCACCCAGATAGCGCTGCAGCAGCAGATCGATGGCGGTTGCCATATCGGCAGAGAAGTCGCGGGAGCAGAGTTCGTCGAGAGACGTCGCCTCCCACACGGAGAGCGCGGCGCTGTTTGCCCAGAAAATATGGTGATGCTCGATGTCATAAACCCAGATCGGGGTATGCAGAACATCCATCGTCTTCAGTAACCGTTCGTCAAGCGTATTCATCTGGTCAAGGTCATTCATGCTGGATGGTCACTGGTTAACCGGAAAACAGATCTGGCAAACCGCTAGCTGCAGAATGCAAGGTGCAAATACCTCTCGGCCATTATCCCTTTTCACATAGCCAAGAGCGGACAAAACTATTTCAGATATCAACAACAGGGCAGCCTGTACGGCAATACTACAAAGGACTCAGCCAAGGACCCTGTTAATCCAGGCAAATCATATAGTCGATTTTTAACTTTTTTCCCCAGTAAAAACAAGCACTAAGAGCTATCCACTCGAGACCTTGAAAGAGCAATTGCATATTTGCTGCGATAAATTTGTTATTAACATTTAAATCAATGGTGGAAATAGTCATCACTCTCTGTCACAAAGCTTCCATTAATTAACCAAGCGGATGGATAAACAGCCAAAAAAACGCCAAAACGGACAAACATAGTTCACTAAGGCGGAATTGATATACCCCAAATTCATTTTTCAACAGGCAATGAGCAAAACCCGAATATATGATCTGCATCACATTGGCTGTGGATGGCAAACCACCCCGGCTGAGTACGCAGAGCAACCCAGATTCCTTCCATCAGATTGCAATATCGGCCTTCGCCCGCGGTTATAGCGGAACAAATCAGGAAATATGGCAAACATCACTGCCGCAGTACCATTTGGCATCGTGCCGAAATAATCACCAGCTCGGGGAAACTGAGATGACGGGCGGGTGGATAACTGGTATCAACAGAAATCGAATCCAGATCAATTAAACGCTGAATTACCCTTGCCAACCCGGAACGCTCTTTTTATGGTTGCCCCCTTGTTACACCCAGAACAGCGTTTATGAAGCACATCGAAGAGTTCTACCTGTTCGTCAAGGTGGTGCAAGAGGGAGGATTCTCCCACGCTGCAGCCGCACTGGGCATGCCAACAGGCACCATCAGTCGACGCATTTCCCAGCTGGAAGAGCAACTGGGTTGCTCCCTGCTACATCGCTCTACCCGCAAGCTCCGCCTGACCGATGATGGCCTCAGATACTACGAACGTCTCTGCACGCCACTCGCGCAAATCGAGCAGGCCACCAGCGAGATCCAGGGGCAAGAGGCAGACATCACCGGGCTTATCCGGATAGCTGCGCCGATCGCACTCTCCAACACCATCCTCATCGATATGCTGGCCGAATTCGGGCTGCACTATCCCGAGGTACAGTTCGATATCACCCAGACCAATGATCACCAGCACCTGTTCGACAATGATAGGGATCTGGTGTTCTTCAACGGTGAGCTGCCCCAGTCGCTGCCCAATGCGATCTGTCTCGGCCATATCGAGTACGGCCTGTTTGCCTCACCACTCTATTTGACCAAGAAGGGCACTCCCTCCCATCCCAACCAGCTGGAAGAGCACGATCTCATCTACTGCTGGCCTCACCAGCACTGGCAGCTGACCGACAAGGATGGCCAGAGCGTCTGCATCAAACGCAGCGCCAAACTGACCGTCAACCAGACCCAGGCCGCGGTACGCGCAGCCCGGCGTCATCTGGGGATCGTCAACGCCCCGCTGCATTATCTGAGCAGCTTCCTCCATGACGAGCAGCTGGTGCCGGTACTGACCGACTGGCAAACCGGCAATCGCCCCTTCTACATGTTGTGTTGCCAGCACCAGTTCGCTCCGTTGCGTGTTAAGATGTTCGTTGAATTTGTTGAAAAATACTCAGCACGCTATCGCAATCGGCAGTGGGACAACCAATTTTCACAAGGTGATAGCCTCACCCATTGCATCTGACCGTTAGCGGGCCACACTTATAGCATCCCTTGCCAACAGAGCCTGCCTAACGCCATGAATGTATTGATATGTGATGACTCCGGGTTCGCCCGCAAACAGCTGGCGCGGGCGCTCCCGGCCGACTGGAAAGTCGATTTGCACTACGCAGCCAATGGTCTCGAAGGGATCGAACAGGTGCTGATGGGTCATGGCGATCTCATCTTCCTCGATCTGACCATGCCGGAAATGGACGGTTATGGCGTGCTGGAGACCCTCCAACGGGAGGGTCTGCGCAACAAGGTGATCGTGGTCTCCGGGGATATCCAACCAGAGGCCTATCAACGGGTCATGGGGCTAGGGGCGCTCGATTTCATCAAGAAACCTGCCGCCCCAGAAACCCTGCTCGCCCTGCTCAAAAAGCATGATTTCTGGAGTGCCGCCCCAAGCGGTCAACCAAGCGCCCCCGAGCAGCAACCAAACGGCGTTGTAGCCGATGCAGGCGTCAAGATCACCCCCGAAATCCGCGATGTCTATCAGGAGCTGGCCAACGTCTCCATGGGTCAGGCGGCCGACTTGCTGGCCCGTCTGCTCAACGCCTTCGTGGTGCTGCCCATCCCCAACGTCAACGTGCTGGAGGTTTCCGAGCTGCACATGGCCCTCTCGGCCGCTGCGGATTCAGATACCCTCTCCGCCGTATGTCAGGGTTTTATCGGAGCGGGGATCGCCGGCGAAGCGCTGATCCTGTTCCATGACTCCAGCTTCAAAGATTTAGCCAAGCTGATGAACCATCAGGGGACGCTGGATCGCACCGCCGAACTGGAGCTGTTGATGGATACCGCCAACGTGCTGATCGGCGCCTTCCTGCGCGGCTACGCCAACCAGCTCGACACCCCCTTCAGTCAAGGGCACCCGGTGGTGCTCGGCCAGCACAGACCCATCAACGAGCTGATCAACACCAACAAGAGTCGCTGGCGCCGCACGCTCGCCATCGAGATCAACTACCGGATCCAGGATTACGCGGTGCAGTGTGATCTGCTGCTGCTGTTTACCGAAGATTCCATCGCCACCATGAACAACAAAATCATGCACATGCTCTAGGAGTGACTATGGAAATCCGTGAATTTCATTGGCTGATGAACATAGTCCAGAACCTGGACGTAGGCCTGGTGGTGCTCGACAAGGAGTACAAGGTTCAGGTGTGGAACGGCTTTATGGAGAGCCACAGCGGCCGACTGGCCAGTGACGTGCGCGATGGCGTACTGTTCGAGCTCTTCCCCGATGTGGACAGAGCCTGGTTCGAACGCAAGGCCAACATGGTCTTCAAACTCAACAACCGCGCCTTCAGCACCTGGGAGCAGAAGCCCTATCTGCTGCGTTTCTCCAACTATCGCCCCATTACCGGCTCGGCCCCCCATATGTTCCAGAACCTGACGCTGGTGCCACTGGCCGATTTCGGCGGTCAGGTGACCCACATCGCGGTGATGATCTACGACGCTACCGATGAGGCCATGCTGATGAGCGGCCAGCGGCAGGCTTGAGCTTGCAGCAAATAACAGAGGGCGCCGCGGCGCCCTCTGTTATTTCGGTATGAACAGGTCTTGGTATAACCTCTACCTCACCAGCCGTCTCAACGCGCCCCGAGATACTCGGTGAAGGCGTCGATCACCTCTTCAATATCGTCATCGTTGATTTGCAGATGGGTCACCAGCCGCAGCTCGCCGTAACCGGAGAAGAGGATCCCCCGCTCCTTCATAAAAGCGAGCAGAGGGGCAGACTCCCCCTCACGCAGCCGCAGGAACACCATGTTGCTCTGCACCAGCGAGAGGTCGAGCTCGATGCCCGGTAGTGCAGCCAACCCTTCGGCCAGCCGTTTGGCACGGCGGTGATCATCGGCCAGGCGGGTCACATGCTGCTCGAGGGCAAACAGACCGGCTTGCGCCAGAATCCCCGCCTGACGCATGCCACCTCCCAGCATCTTGCGTAGGCGGCGCGCACGGGCGATGAAATCGTGGCTGCCCACCAGCAGCGAGCCCACCGGTGCCCCCAACCCCTTGGAGAGACAAATCGAGATGCTATCAAATGGAGCGGCGATCACCTCGACCGGGGTCTCGCTGGCCACGGCGGCGTTAAAGAGCCGGGCGCCATCGAGATGAAGCTTCAAGCCGCGCTCGGCAACGAATACCCCCATCTCCTGCAGATAGGAGAGTGGCAGCACCTTGCCGTTGTGGGTGTTCTCAAGGCAGATCAGGCGAGTCTGGACGAAGTGGGCATCATCAGGGGCCAGCGCAGCATTGATATCATCGAATGCCAGCGTGCCATCGCGCTGCATCGGCAAGGGTTGCAGGGCTACGGAGCCCAGCACGGCACTCCCCTGCGCTTCATAGCGATAGATGTGAGCGGCGTTGCCGAGGATAGCCCCCTCACCGCGCTGACAGTGGCTCATCACCGCCAGCAGGTTGGACATGGTGCCGGACGGCACAAACAGTGCCGCCTGTTTGCCCAGCAATCTGGCCCCATAGGCCTCCAGCGCGTTGACGCACGGATCTTCACCATAGACATCGTCACCGACTTCGGCGTGGAGCATGGCTTGACGCATGGCGTCAGTAGGCTGGGTGACGGTGTCACTTCGTAAATCGATATAGCGCATGAGATCCCTCCTGAAACAGGAGAGTGACGTTAGCCATGCACCCCTCGCTTGGCAAGGGGCGCATGAGCAGAATGTGAAGCCAATAGACGTCCATAGAACCCGCAGGCGGGATTTACCAAGGCAGCGGCTGACCGTTGAGATCCAGTAGCTGACCCGATTGGGTCAACGATAACCCCTTGATGAGATTGAGCAGTTTCACCGCCACCTCGGCAGGCTCCTGCAATTGCTCCGCAGGCAACTCGCTCAGAAAGGGGGTGTTCATCGGGGAGTCCATCAAGCCGGGCGCCACCGCCACCACCCCTGCTTGTGGGAAACGTTGCGCCCACTCGAGGGCCAGAGTTTTCACCCCCATGTCGAGGGCCGCCTTGCTCATCCGGTAGCTGTAACGCCCCCCCTCCAGATTGGAGGTGATGGAGCCCGCCAGATCGGAGATGGCACAGAGCCACAGCGGATGGTCATTGCCCATCAACCGACTGAAACGGGCAGCCAGCGCCAGTGTTGGCCAGGCATTGGCCAGCAGGCTGTCGCACAGCCACTTGGGGTGCACTTCTTCGACCCGCCGCTCTGGCATAAAGCTGACATCGTGCAACAGGCCGATGGTGTTGATCACCACAGTGGGAAGCGGATCGGTGTCGTAGAGGGTAAACAGGGCGTCGAACGAGATGGCGTCCACCTCTTGCAGCGGGAAGAAAGCCCCCATCTCGATCCCTTTTGGATAGGTGCGCCCGGCCAGCAGGAAGGACTCCCCCCTTGCCATCAGCTCTCTTGCCAGCGCCGAGCCCAGCGCACCGCTTCCGAGGATCAAGTAGCTCATCGCCCATTCCATGGAGAGTTATCTTGCTTAGAGCGTATCAGAATAATCACCCGGCCGTGACACGACCAAAGGGTAATATGCCCCTCATCACGCTTCCCCCAGATGGCGACCAAACTCCCGCGCCAGCGCCAAGTCGAGAAAACCGTCTGCTTTCTTGTGGGTGCGCAAAAACTGGTAATAGGCGAGCAGGGTGACCAGTGCCTCCTCATCGGGCAGCCCCACCCCGGGTTGCTGCTCGCCCAGCAGTAGCTGCGCCGCTGCCAGCGCCTCCCTGTCTACCACTTCCGCCTGACGGTAGAGATAACCGCAGCCGGTTGCCAGCCACTCCAGCGAGCAGTTGGCCCCCATGGCGATCTGGTTGGCCCGCGCCAGGCCAGGCTCGGCTCCCTTCAAATATTTGCGGATCAGCGCTTCACTGAGCCCCACCTTGCGGGCAAACGCGCTCACGCTCATCTCCCCGATCAGGCTCTGCAAGCGCTCGGCAAATCCTTCCATCCAACTCTCTCTCCTACTCTGCGATCAGAACCAAAGTTCGAATCATGCCACTGCCCATTATTGCTTTGCCAGCCACATGAGGCCAAGATGCCCGCAGTCATCTATGTTGCACATCGTTTTCGCATCGTGTTTTTCAAGGAGTCAACCATGTCTGTATCCCGTGTCGCCCTGCATCCGCAAGGCCCCACCTTCTCTCGCCTCATCATGGGTTACTGGCGCCTAATGGAGTGGCAGCTCTCTCCGGCCGCTCTGCTCGATCTGATGAAATATCATCTGGATCTGGGGGTCACCACTATCGATCACGCCGATATCTATGGTGGCTACCAGTGCGAAGAGGCCTTTGGTCACGCCCTGCGCCTCGAGCCTTCCCTGCGCAGCCGGATGGAGATCGTCACCAAGTGCGGTATCGCCCTCACCGCCAAGCCGGAGCATGCTCTCAACCACTACAACACCGGCAAGGACCATATCATCGCCAGCGCCGAGGCCTCGCTGCGCAAGCTCGGCACCGACCATCTGGACCTGCTGCTGATCCACCGCCCGGATCCCCTGATGAACGCAGATGAAGTGGCCGACGCCTTTATCACCCTGAAACAGGCGGGCAAGATCAAGCACGCCGGGGTATCCAACTTCACCGCCCGTCAGTTCGAGCTACTGCAATCGCGCCTCCCCTTCCCGCTGGTCACCAACCAGCTGGAGATCTCGCCGCTTCATCAGGAAGGGACCCTCGATGGTACCCTGGATCAGTGCCAGCAGCTTGGCATCAAGCCGATGGCCTGGTCATGTCTCGGCGGCGGCCGACTGTTCAGCGATGACGCCTATGCCCCGCTGCGTGCCGAACTGGAACAGATCCGTCAGGAAGTGGGCGCCCAGACTATCGAGCAGGTGGTCTACGCCTGGGTAATGATGCTGCCAAGCCAGCCGCTGCCATTGATTGGCTCCGGCAAGCGGGAGCGGATTGCTGCCGCCGTGGCCGCCGAATCCATCGGGCTTAACCGCCAGCAGTGGTTCCGCATCCGCAAGGCGGCGCTCGGTTACGACGTCCCCTGATAACAGCAAAACGTCCAGAAACAAAAACGGCATGGGGGAAACCCATGCCGTTTTTCATTACCGAGGCACCTTAGCGGTGGCGCTGTTGCGGGCGACCACGGGGAGCATCTGTCTTCGGTTTGGCCTGGTTGACGGTGATGGTACGGCCACCGACTTCTGTGCCATGCAGACCAGCGATGGCCTTTTCGGCATCACCATTGACCGGCATTTCAATAAAACCAAACCCCTTTGACTGGCCGGTATCGCGGTCGATGATGATATCAACCTTGTCGACCTGTCCAAACTGGCTGAACAGGGTTTTCAGTTCGTCGGCCGTCATCCGGTACGACAGATTTCCTACGTAAATCTTCATGCCATCCACTCTCGATTCAAGGTGCCTTCTCTATGCAATTCCCAGCATAACGGTAAGGGCACAACCCCTATGCCGGACCTGCCATGGCTTCATGCCGTGGCCTTCTCCACACTGTCGTCAAGTGATTGATCTCTTGGGGTAACAGTGCAGACAAGATCAATTCGAGTCACTGGCAGTATCTGAGCTTTGCCGGGAATTGTCGAGAAAATAGTCGACTCAGGCCGATTGCAGATCTGACAACCGTTGCGCCAGCATCCGGCGACCGTGCCAGGCCCGTTTAAAGCCGAAGCGATAGACCGACGGGCTCACCAGATGCAGCTCCCCCGCCTTGAGATCCAGCAAGGCCATGGCCGCCGCCAGCTCCTCTTCACTCAGTTGCAGATCGAGGCTGAAGTCGAGCCACTGGCCGTCGTGGCCAACTCGCCGCTCCCGTTCAAGCGCCACCAGCGTGCTGCGGGGCAGCGCCAGCGCCTCATCCTTGTTGCCATTGAGCAAATAGATATGCTGTTCATCCCACCCCAGCTCCGCCAGGCGCCAGGGCTGCCAGCTGCGAGGCAGCGACACCATGATCCCGGTGATGCCACCAAAGACCACGCCTACCCAGTTGAGCAGCGCCATGGCGCCCCAGCCATCCCACAAGGAGGCCTCCACCACGCCCCAACTCACCAGCAACAGCAGAAAAATGACGCAGCGATAGCGCACCGCTGGCGGCATCAACAGCTGCACCTGCGAATCGGCAAGCAAGGATGTAATACGCATGAAAAGCTCCTGTCATCACGAAATGGCGCCATTGTGAATAGCCATCAGGATGCTGACAAGGGGGTTTTCTTTGTCATCCCCCTATAAAATCAATACCATGGCGTAAATGATTCTCAGTGGAACCCGCTTCTTGACCAACTCGCAACCCTGTGTGCGCTTTTGTGGCGTCGACAAATTCTATGGCGACTTTCAGGCTCTTCATCACATCGATCTCACCATTGAACGGGGAGAGAAGTGGGTCATCTGTGGCCCGTCAGGCTCGGGAAAATCGACCCTGATCCGCACCATCAACGGGCTGGAGGGGATCGATGGCGGCCAGCTATTCCTGTTTGGCGAGCCGGTGACCCCCGCCTACCTGCGTCGCCTGCAAGGTCGGGTTGGCATGGTGTTTCAGCAGTTCAACCTCTTCCCCCATATGACGGTGCTGGAAAACCTGATGGTGGCGCCGGTGCATACCCTGGGGTTGCGCCCTCAGGAGGCCAAAGCCCGGGCGCTCGGGCTGCTCGAGCGGGTGCGCATTCAGGCGCAGGCCGACAAGTACCCCCACCAGCTCTCCGGCGGCCAGCAGCAGCGGGTCGCCATCGCCCGCTCCCTCTGCATGCAACCCGAGCTGATGCTGTTTGACGAGCCCACCTCCGCCCTCGACCCCGAGATGATCCGCGAAGTGCTCGATGTGATCCGCGAGCTGGCTGACGAGGGGATGACCCTGATCTGCGTCACTCACGAGATGGGCTTTGCCCGTCAAGTGGCGGATCGGGTGCTCTTTATGGATGAGGGGAAAATCATCGAGTCGGCCCCGCCCGCCCAGCTGTTCAACGCCCCTCGTCACCCGCGTACCCGGGCCTTCCTCGAACAGGTGCTCAGCTATCATGGCTAGGCTCAATCGCCCCCGCCTGCTCGGCTGGTTGTCAGGCACTGTGATGCTCTGTGCGCTACTGGGCTGGGCGCTCTATAGCGGCGCTCGCCAGATGGGCTATGAGTGGCAGTGGCCGCGGGTGTTGCCCTTTCTCGGCGAATGGGATGAGGGAACCTTTTATGCCGGCCACTTGCTAAACGGCCTGCTGGTCACTTTGCAGGTGGCGCTGCTCAGTCTGCTGGGCACTCTGGCGATCGGGGTGTGCGTGGTCAGCCTGCGGCTGGTCCCCTCCCGGCTCGGCCCCTGGCTCGCCATCGCCTATCTGGCGCTGGTGCGCACCACGCCCCAGCTGGTGCAACTCTATATTCTCTATTTCTTGCTTGGCCCCATGCTGGGATTGGCCCCCCTTGCCTGCGCCGTGTTGAGCCTCTCCCTCTATCAGGGTGCCTTCACCGCCGAGGTCTTGCGTGCAGGCGTACAGGCCATTCCCAAAGGACAGTGGGAGGCGGCCCACTCTCTTGGCTTGTCGCGAACCATCACCCTGCGCAAGGTGATCCTGCCCCAGCTGGTGCGCATCACCTTGCCGCCGCTGACCAACGAGCTGGTCTCCCTTATCAAACATTCGGCGCTGGTGAGTGTGATCGCCATCTTCGATCTGACCAACGAAGGGCGTACTCTGGTTGCCGATACGTTTCTGACCTTTGAGGTGTGGTTTACCGTAGCTGCCCTCTATTTGCTGTTAACCCTGACGCTGTCAGCCTGTTCGCGGGCGCTGGCCCGTCACCTGAATCCGGATCAACAAGGACGCTAACCATGAATCTGTCATTCAAGACCACCCTGTCGGGCGCTGCCCTGCTACTGACAAGCCTGCTCACTCCGGCACTGGCACAAACTGCCCCCTCCGACACCCAGGCACAGATCGAGCAGAGCGGTACCCTGCGGGTCGGCATGTCCACCTTCGCCCCCTGGGCGATGCGCGACAAGCAGGGGGCCCTGATCGGTTTCGAGATTGACGTGGCCCGTCGCCTCGCCACAGATAACGGCTGGCAGGTAGAGTTCGTGCCTACCGCCTGGGATGGCATCATCCCCTCCCTGTTGGCGAAAAAATATGACGTCATCATCGGCGGCCTCACCATCACCCCCGAGCGGGAGAAGAGCGTGCGCTTCACCCAGGCCTACTCCCATTCGGGGGTGCAGCTGGCCGCCTCCAGCACCCTGGCCAAAGAGAAGAAAACCGCGGCGGACTTCAACCAGCGCGGGGTGATCCTGGCGGTACGTCGTGGCGCCTCACCGGTACAGGTGGCAAAAGAACACTTCCCCAAGGCCACCCTGCGCCAGTTTGATGACGAGTCACAGGTATTTCAGGAGGTGCTGAACGGCCGCGCTCACGGCGCCCTCTCCTCTTCCCCGAAACCCGAGCAAGAGGCGCTGCGCCACCCCGATGCCCTCTTTATGCCGTTTGCCGAGCCGTTGGCACAAGGCGATGAAGGCTTTGCCCTGCGCAAGGGGGATGATGCCCTGGCTGAGCAGTTCAACGAGTGGATCGCCGCCCGTCAGGCCGATGGCTGGCTCAAGGCGCGCCATGACTACTGGTTCAAGTCGCTGGCGTGGGAAGCGCAGGTCGCCAACCCCTGATGCTGATTGCTCTAAAAGAGACCATCCGACGCATCGTCCGTGGGCCATGTCGGAACATCAACTGGCTGGATGGGGCAATCGCCCTGATCCTGCTGCTGGCTGGCCTCTGGCTGGCCAGCCGTTTGCACATCGGGGTAGCCTATCAGTGGCGCTGGCATGAAGCCTTCGACCTGCTGTTCACCCCCGGCCCTCACGGCGAGTTGCCCTACTTTTTCAGCGGTCTGCTCACCACCTTGCGCATCGCCCTGCTCGGCATGGTGCTGGCGCTGCTGCTCGGCACTGCGCTGGGGGTAGCCGCCTTCAGCCGCCGCCCCTGGCTGGTGATGCCCGCGACCCTGTTTATCCAGCTGATCCGTAATCTGCCGCCGCTGGTCTTTATCTTCATCTTCTACTTCTTTATCGCCAACCAGCTGCTGCCTGCGAGCGGCCTCTCCCGCTGGCTCGGCACCGTATCACTCTCCCCATGGCAAGAGGCGCTGTTTGGCCCACCTGCCCGCTGGGAGAACCTCATCTCAGGCACCCTCTGCGTTGGCATGATCAGCGCAGCCTTCGTCGCCGAGATCGTCCGCGCCGGGCTTGCCGCCATCCCCCGTGGCCAGTGGGAGGCGGCGCAGAGCCTCGGACTCTCCCCCTGGGTGCGGCTGCGCCATGTGATCCTGCCGCAGGGCATGCTGCTGATGTTGCCCCCCCTCACCGGTCAGCTCATCGCGCTGGTGAAGGATACCGCCATTGTTTCCCTTATCTCGGTGCAGGAGCTCACCTTCGTCGGTACCGAGATGGCCAACTCCAGCGGACTGGTCTACGAGATCTGGCTGCTGGTAGCCGCGGCCTATTTATTTATATGTTTGAGTCTGTTCGTATTGCTGAGCCGACTCGAAGCAAGACAAGGAGCACGCACATGCTGACGTCCCTGTTGCTGGCGACTGTATTGCAAGCGGAAGCCATCGGTGGTTATGCCGCCGGTTGCCTGAAAAACGGCGTATCCCTGCCCCTTGAAGGGCCGGGTTATCAGGTGATCCGCACCAAGCGGCTGCGCTACTACGGCCACCCCGACCTCATCCACTATCTGCAAGCGCTGGCCAACCAGACCCGCATGGCCGGGCTGCCGGATCTCTACATCGCTGATCTGGCGATGGCCCGGGGCGGCCCCTTTACCTCTGGCCATCGCAGCCATCAGACCGGACTTGATGCCGATATCTGGTTTCGTATGGCCAACCGCCCCATCAGCAAATGGGAGCAGGATGCCCCCAAGGAGTGGGCGCTGATCGACGAACCCAGCTACAAGATGTTACCGGGCCG
>NZ_JBFODV010000140.1:0-7358 GCF_040908495.1 Aeromonas sp. R1-1
AGGGGACGCGGCTTGAGCAGCTCACCCTGTTCAAGATCCGGCTGCCGCGCATCCTTGGGGTCGTGGTGGCGGGGGCGGCCATGGGGCTCTCCGGCTGTCTGGTGCAAACTCTGGTGCGCAACCGGCTGGCCACACCCGACATGGTGGGGGTCAACAACGGCGCCTCTCTGGCCATCATCGTCTTCTCCCTCTACCTGACCGTGGGCAGCTGGCCCTGGTGGGCGGCCCCCATCGGCGCCATCTTCGCGGCGCTGGTGCTCTATGCCCTCTGCCGCAAACCGGGTGAGCAGGGCTATCTGTTCGTGGTGATCGGTATCGGCCTCTCCGAGCTGTTCGAGGCGCTCGGCCAGTTTGTGATGTCCACCCAGGCTTTGCTGCACTTGAGCTCCCTCTATCTGTGGAACATGGGCAGCTTTATCGCCGTGGGTTACAGCACTATCACCCCGATTGCCATCCTGTTGCTGCTACTCTGCCCGTGGATCGTCTATCTCTCCCGCTCGCTGGCGGTGCTGCGCTTTGGCCCCGAGATGGCCAGAGGGCTTGGCGTCAACGGCGATCGGGTGCAACTGGGCATTCTAGCCCAGGCCATTCTGGTGGCGGCGCTCGGCACCGCCATCGGCGGGCCCGTGGTCTTTATCGCCATGGCGGCCCCCATTCTTGCCTCCTGGCTGGTAAAAGACCGGGTGGTGCCGCTCTGGCTGGCTGCGCTTAGCGGCGCCCTGCTGCTGCTTGCCAGCGATACCCTGGTCCGGGTGCTGGCCAGCCCCCACGAGGTGGCGACCGGTATCATGACCCGCATTCTCGGCGGCCTGTTGCTGCTGTTTCTTCTTGTTAACGATCGCCAGAGGGCTGACTGATGACGCTCACCGTAAATCGCCTCCATTTCGCCTATCAGCAGACCCCCATTTTGCGGGATATCTCCTTCAGCGTGCCGAGGGGCAAGCTGGTGGGGATCGTCGGCCCCAATGGCTGCGGCAAATCGACCCTGCTCAAGCTGTTATCCGGCCAGATGAAAGCCCAACGCGGCGAGATCCTGCTCAAAGGCAAGCCGCTCGCCAGCTACCCCATGAAGGGGCTGGCGCGGGAGCTCGCCTATCTGCCCCAGCGGCCGACCCTGCCTGCCGGCATTCTGGTGGAGCAGCTGGTGCAGTATGGCCGCCACCCTCATCAAGGCTGGTTCAATCAGTGGGGTGAGGAGGATGCCAGCATGGTGCGCAGCGCCTGCGAGCGGATGCAGCTTGAAAGCATCTGGCAGCAGAGCGCCGCGTCCCTCTCCGGCGGGCAGGCGCAGCGGGCCTGGCTTGCGATGATCCTGGCGCAGGACAGCGACATGGTGCTGCTCGACGAGCCCACCAGCGCCCTCGATATCGGTCACCAGACCGAGGTGATGGAGGCGATCCATCGCATCACTGCCGAGGGCAAAACCGTGCTGCTGGTGATCCACGATCTGGCGATGGCGGCCCGCTACTGTGACGAGCTGATCGCCATCGGCGAGGGGACCATTGCCGCCATGGGCCCGGCCCGGGAGGTGGTGACCAAATCCCTTATCGACCAGCTCTACCAGACCAGTGTCGACATTCTGCATGCCCCCGGCGACGGGGCGCCCATTATCGTGCCCCGTCGCCACGAACATGGCCGCACCCTGCGTTCGGCGAGTTGAGTCATATGGGCCTGTTCTGTGGGCCCAATGAGTATATTCACGCGGCCGATTATCCGGGCCGTGCAACGAGAAGGAGTGAGATGATGAAGCGTTTTGCCGCCCTGGCAGCAGCCATCCTGATGCTGGCCGCGCCGCTGGTTCAGGCGCAGGAGATGCGTGAAGTGACCGATGCGTTTGGCCAGAAGGTGCAGGTGCCAGTCCAGCCAACGCGGGTGGTGGTGCTGAGCGAGCTCGAACTCGACAGCACCCTGACCCTGGGGCTGACCCCCATCGGCGCCGTCAATGGCCGTGGTCAACCCACCTTGCCCCGCTATTTGCTGAACAAGGCGGGCATGGGGATCCAGGTGATCGGTGATCTCGACAGCCCCAATCTGGAGTCGCTGATTGCGCTGGAGCCCGACCTTATCCTGACTGGCCAGACCCGTCCCGAGCTGCTGACCTTGCTGGGGGAGATCGCGCCGACCGTGGTGACCAGCAAGTGGGGTGAGCCGTGGCAGGATAGCTTCCGCCGCACCGCCCACACCCTTAACCGCGACCAGCAAGGGGATACTTTCTTGCTGCAGTATGCTGAGCGGTTGACTCAGGCCCGCAGCAAGCTGGCCAAGCATCAGGGGGAGAGCATCAGCATAGTGCGCTGGAATCCCAAGGGGCCGAGCTTTATGTATCAGGGCACCTTTGCCAGCAGCGTAGTGGAGTCGATGGGACTGGTGCGTCCGGACAAACAACAGGGGGCTGGCGCGCCCCACTCACCGGCGCTGAGTCTGGAGTCCCTCAACCTGCTGGATGCTGACTGGCTGGTGGTCGGCACTCTGAGCGCCAGCGGTGATGCGGTGGATGCCATGCGTCAGGCGGAGCAGACCCCGGCGTTCCAGCAACTGCCGGTGATCAAGGCCAAGCGCTTTGGCGCCGTTGACGGGTCGCTCTGGACCTCCAGCGGCGGCCCGCAGGCGGCCCTTAAGGTGATCGAGGATGTGGAGCAGTTGCTGGCAACCCGCAGCTGAGTGCCATGCGCACCAGAGGTTGATCCAACGAACAGGTTGAGCAAAAGAAGAGGGAGGCTGATGCCTCCCTCTTGCGTTGTCACTGTCTATCGTGGCCTTTTCGGCGAGCCAGAGCCGTTTATTGCGGCTGGATGGCTGTCACTGTGAGCTTGCCGCTCTGGCTTTCGGCATGAAAGTGGATGGCATCCCCCACCTTCAGCCCCTTGAGCTGGGCCGGATCTGCCACTCGAAAGACCATGGTCATGGGGGGCATCTTGAGATTCTCGAGCGCCTCGTGCTTGATGCCGACCTTGCCGCTCCCCTCATCGAGGCGGGTAATGACCCCCTTGGTCATCACCATTGCGCCCTGTTCGCTCATCTCACCCGTCTGGCTCATCTCGTGCCCTTCATGGTGTATCATCTCTTCGGCTTGCAGGTTGGTCTGGGTGGCAAGGCCAAGCAGCAATGTCAGGGTCAGCGTCTTGTAGTTCATGATGGTTTCCTCATCGTTCAGTCAATATGGATCGTGAAATCGGGTTATTCGGATTGCGGGTTCGCGCCCTTGCCAAGGCTGCGACTGCGCCACAGGTAATAGGCCGCTGGCAGCACCAGCAGGGTCAGCACCAGCGCGCTCACCATGCCGCCGATCATGGGGGCGGCGATGCGCTGCATCACCTCGGATCCGGTGCCGTGGCTCCACATGATGGGCAAGAGGCCAGCGATGATGGTGACCACCGTCATCATCTTGGGGCGCAGGCGCAGGGCGGCGCCGTGGATCACCGTCCGGTGCAGCCCCGCCTTGTCCGGTTTGCCGCAGGCCACGAGGTCATCCCAGGCATGGTTGAGGTAGACCAGCATCAGGACGCCGGTCTCGACCGCCACCCCGGCCAGAGCGATAAAGCCCACCCCGACCGCCACCGAGAGGTTGAAGTCGAGCAGCCAGAGGGTCCAGATCCCCCCCACCACCGCCAGCGGCAAGGTGGTGAGAATGAGCAGTACCTCCTGAACGCGACGAAACGCCAGATAGAGCAGCAGCACGATAATGGCTACCGTGAGTGGCACCACGTAGGCGAGGCGCGCCTTGGCCCGCTCCATGTACTCGTATTGGCCGGACCAGGTGAGGGCGTAGCCCGCCGGCAGCACCAGCTGCTTGCCTACCTCTGCCTTGGCCTCAGTTACAAAAGAGCCGATATCGCGGCCGCGAATATCGACGTAGACCCAGCCGTTGAGCCGCGCGTTTTCACTGCGCAGCATGGGAGCCTCGTCGCTGATGTAGACCCGGGCCACATCCGCCAGCGCGATGCGCGCGCCGCTCGGAGTGACCACTGGCAGCAGCTCGAGGCTGGCTACCGAGTCGCGATAGCTCTGGGGGTAGCGCAGGTTGATGGGGTAACGCTCGCGCCCTTCGATGGTCTGGCCCACCTCCATGCCGCCCACCGCGGTGGCGAGCACCGCCTGTACGTCGGCAATGTTGAGGCCGTAGCGGGCCGCTTTCAGCCGGTCGATATCCACCTTGACGTAGCGGCCACCGGCGACCCGCTCGGCGTAGACCGATGAGGCGCCCTCCACCTTGCCGACTACTTGCTCAAGCTGCTGGCCGAGCTGCTGGATCACCTTGAGATCCGGCCCCGCTATCTTGATTCCCACCGGGGTCTTGATGCCGGTGGCCAGCATGTCGATGCGGGTCTTGATGGGGGGCACCCAGGCGTTGGTGAGGCCGGGGAAGCGGATGAGGGAGTCGAGCTCCTCTTTCAGCTTCTCCGGGGTCATGCCGGGACGCCACTGGTCGCGTGGCTTGAGCTGGATGCTGGTCTCCATCATCACCAGATCGGCGGGGTCGGTGGCCGATTCGGCGCGCCCTGCCTTGCCGAACACGTTCTGTACCTCGGGCACGGTACGAATGAGCTTGTCGGTCTGCTGCAAAATCTCCCGCGCCTTGCCCACCGAGATATTAGTCGCGGTGGTGGGCATATACATGATGTCCCCCTCATCGAGCGGCGGAATGAACTCGGAGCCCAGGTACTTGAGCGGCCAGAAGCCCGCCACCGTCACCACGGCGGCGATGGCCAGGGTGGTTTTCGGACGGGCCAGCACGGCTTTGAGCAGTGGCACATAGCCCTGGCTTAGCCAGCGGTTGAGCGGGTTGGCCTGCTCCGCCAGCACCTTGCCACGGATGAAGTACCCCATCATTACTGGAACGAGCGTGATGGCGAGCCCGGCCGCGGCGGCCATGGCGTAGGTTTTGGTGTAGGCGAGCGGGTGGAACATCCGCCCCTCCTGTGCCTCCAGCGCGAACACCGGCAAGAAGCTGATGGTGATGATCAGCAGGGAGAAGAAGATGGCGGGTCCCACCTCGATGCTCGCCTCGGTGATGATGCGCCAGCGGTTCTTGTCGGTGAGCGCCTCCCGCTCCATGTGCTTGTGGACGTTCTCGATCATCACGATGGCGCCATCCACCATGGCGCCGATGGCGATGGCGATGCCCCCCAGCGACATGATGTTGGCGTTGATCCCCTGCAGGTGCATCACGATAAAGGCGGTCAGGATGGCGATGGGCAAGGAGATGACCACCACCAGCGACGAGCGCAGGTGGAACAGGAAGGCGAGGCAGACCAGCACCACCACCGCGAACTCCTCCAGCAGCTTGCCGGAGAGGTTGTCGATGGCGCGCTGGATAAGATCGGATCGGTCGTAGACGGTGACGACCTCCACCCCCTCCGGCAGGCTGCTTTTCAGCTGGGCGAGCCGCGCCTTGACCCCGTCGATGGTGTGCTGGGCATTCTCGCCGTAGCGCATGACGATGATGCCGCCCACCACTTCCCCTTCACCGTTGAGCTCGGCCAGGCCGCGCCGGCTCTGGGGGCCGGTGACCACATCCGCCACGTCACCCAGCAGCAGCGGGGCGCCGCGCACATTGGTACCGAGCGGGATCTGCTTCAGATCCTCCACGCTTTTCAGATAGCCGTTGGAGCGCACCATGTACTCCGCTTCCGCCATCTCGATGACGGAGGCGCCGGTCTCCTGATTGCCCTGCTTGATGGCGGTCTCGATAAGGGAGAGCGGGATGCCGTAGGCGCGCAGTTTGTCCGGATCGACCCGCACCTGATACTGGCGCACCATGCCGCCCACGGTGGCGACTTCGGAGACCCCGTCCACCGTCTGCAGCTCGTACTTGAGGAACCAGTTCTGCAGCGAGGTGAGCTGGCTGAGGTCATGCTTGCCGGTTTTGTCCACCAGCGCGTACTGATAGACCCAGCCCACCCCGGTGGCATCGGGGCCGAGCTGGGGACGGGCGGAGGCGGGCAGGTTGGGCGCAACCTGGCTCAAATACTCCAGCACCCGGGCGCGGGCCCAGTAGAGGTCGGTGTTGTCGTCAAACAACACATAGACGAAGGAGTCGCCGAAGAAGGAGTAGCCGCGCACCGTGGTTGCCCCCGGCACCGCCAGCATGGCGGTGGTGAGCGGGTAGGTCACCTGATCCTCAACTACTTGGGGCGCCTGGCCCGGATAGGAGGTCTTGATGATCACCTGCACGTCGGAGAGATCCGGCAGGGCGTCCACCGGGGTCTGTTTGACCGACCAGAGCCCCCAGGCGGTGAGCATGAGGGTCAATAGCAGCACCAGAAAGCGGTTGCCGATGGACCAGCGAATAATCGACGGGATCATGGTTTTGCTCCTTGCTCATTTTGTGCAGAGAGCTGAGCCTGTTTGTTGGCAACGTAGCGAATGATGGAAGGGATCATGACTTCTTCTCCATCTCGGGCATCGCCATCTGATGCTGGCTATGGTCCATGTCTTCCATCCTGTCCATCTCATCCGTTGCGGGCTTGGCGTGGCTGTCAGTAGCGGGTGCCTTCTCCTGATGGATATTGGTGATGCGGTACTCATCCCCCTCCTGCATCACCTGCAGGTGCAGGGTCTGCCCCTCGGCCAGCTTGCTGATATCGACCCCGTCGGCGACGGCGAACTCCATCTCCATGGCGGGCCACTGCCACTCGGGGATGGGCTGGTGGGAGACCATCAGGGTGCGGTTGGCCAGATCGATGCTTTCAACCTCGCCCTGGGTCCACACCTGAGCGGGGCGTACCGCCGTCATACGCTGAAAGTCGGAATCGATGGCCGATTCCGAGTCGAGCAGGAACTGGGCCGAGCTGACGATGTTATCCCCAGCCTCTACCCCTGCCTTGATGGCCACCTTGTCGCCAAACTGGGGGCCCAGGGTGACAGCGACCGATTTGAAGCTGCCATCCCCCAGCGCCAGCACCAGCCGGTCCTGGCTGCCGGTGCGGATCACAGCTTCGCTCGGCACTACCAATTGTGGCTCTCCCTTGCCCTCCTGAATCGTCACCTTGGCGAACATATTGGGTTTCAGGAACTCGTCCGGGTTGGCAAAGCGCAGCCGTACCTTGATGGTGCGGGTGGTGGCATCCAGAGTCGGGTAGAGGTAATCGACCCGGCCCTGCCAGTGGCGGCCGGGGGCATAGTCGAGGGTCATGGTGACCGGATCGCCCACCTTCAGCTGGGCCGCCTGGCGCTCGAATACCTCGGCACTCACCCACACCTGCTTGAGGGTGCTGATGTTAAAGAGCGCCGCTGCGGGCTCCACATACTGGCCTTCGCGCACCTTCAGCTCGGAGACATAGCCGCTGCTGGGGGCATAGATACGCACAGTCTCCTGCACCTGACGGGTGCGCTTGAGGGCGGCAATCTGATCTGCC
>NZ_JBFODV010000141.1:0-16455 GCF_040908495.1 Aeromonas sp. R1-1
CCGATCGGGAGCGCTCCCAGTGGTACTTTCAGCGTTATGTGGCCCACCTGCCCGCCGCTGGCGAAATGGTGCTGTTTGACCGCTCCTGGTACAACCGGGCCGGAGTCGAGCGGGTGATGGGATTTTGCAGCGACGCCGAGTATCGCGAGTTTCTGCGCGCCTGCCCCGAGTTTGAGCGGATGCTGATCCGCTCCGGCATCACCTTGATCAAATACTGGTTCTCGGTCAGCGATGAGGAGCAGGAGAAGCGCTTCAAGGAGCGGATCAACACCCCCATCAAGCGCTGGAAGTTCAGCCCGATGGATTTGCAGTCCCGCTCGCGCTGGGTGGAATACTCCCGCGCCAAGGATGACATGTTCACCTACACCGACACCGAGGATTGCCCCTGGTTCGTGGTGGAGGCGGACGACAAGCGCCGTGCCCGCCTCAACTGCATCGCCCATCTGCTGAGCAAGGTGCCCTACGAGGCGATCCACTACGAGCCCATCAAGCTCCCCCCCATCAAGACCGAAGGGTATGAGCGCCCGCCGCTGGCCAGCCAGACCTTTGTGCCCGATATTACCGCCGAACTCGAGGCTTGAACCGGGTTACCTTGCCTATCTGCATGTTCAAATCGCAGGCAATAAAAAGCCGGTCTGACGACCGGCAAAAGGCATTGATTATTAAGAAAGGAAAACCGGCACAACAAAAAATCAGGTACGGATATATTTGGCTGTACGGGGGAACGCCTGCTCCTTGACATCGAACAGGTAGCAGGCTTCGGCCGGGATACCCACGCTGTAGGTTTGACCGGTCGCCACATCCACATCCGAGGTGGCCTTGACGGTAAAGTCGTGGCCATCCACATCCATATAAACGAATGACTCGGCACCCAGGTGCTCGGCCACCTGCACGATCCCGCTCACCTTGCTGTGCGCATGGGGGTGATCCAGCGGCATCAGGTGCTCGGGGCGAATGCCCAGCTCCACCTTGTCACCCACAGCGCCACTGCGGGCATCGACCCGGGCACGCACGGTATCGCCAGAGGTCAACTTGACCAGGCACTCCTGCTCGCCAATCTCCAGCAGCTCGCCCGCCAGGAAGTTCATCTTGGGAGAGCCGATAAAGCCCGCCACGAACTTGTTGTCCGGGTTGTGGTAGAGATCCAGCGGTGAACCGAACTGCTCCAGGTTGGTAGCAGCCTCGGCCTTGAGCGGGCTCAGCACCACAATCTTGTCGGCCAGGGTCATCGCTTCCACCTGATCGTGGGTCACGTAGATGATGGTGGAGTTAAGCTCTTTGTGCAGCTTGGCGATCTCGATCCGCATCTTGACCCGCAGCGCGGCATCCAGGTTGGAGAGCGGCTCGTCAAACAGGAACACCTGCGGCTGCTGCACGATGGAGCGACCGATAGCGACACGCTGACGCTGACCACCGGAGAGCGCCTTGGGCTTTCTGTCCAGCAGCGGCTCAAGACCCAGGATCTCGGCGGCGCGCATCACCCGCTTGTGGATGTTCTCCTTGTCCATCTTCTTGAGCTTCAGACCAAAGGCCATGTTCTCGTAGATGTTCATGTGCGGATAAAGGGCGTAGGACTGGAACACCATGCCCACGTTGCGCTCTACCGGCGGCACGTCGTTCATGTAGCGACCACCGATGGTCAGCTCACCGCTGGTGATGTCTTCCAGACCCGCGATCATCCGCAGCAGGGTGGATTTGCCACAGCCGGACGGGCCGACGAAGACAATGAATTCGCCCTCCTTGATGGAGAGGTTGATGTTGCGCAGGGTGTCCTTGTGAACAGCCGGATCGTAATTTTTGCGAACGTTGTTGAGTACTACTTCAGCCATGACGAGCTCCGCTCTTGAATCTTTGCAAATCGTGATAGCGGGGGGAGTCAGCTCCCCCGGCCATAAACTTAACCTTTCACACCACCAGCAGTCAGACCGCCAACCAACCAGCGCTGTGCCAGCAGGAAGACCACTGTGATGGGGAAACCGGAGAGCACTGCGGCCGCCGCGAAATCACCCCACAGATAGTTCTGCGGATAGAGGTACTGCTGGGCCCCGACCGCAAGGGTCAGATTGTTCACATCCTGCAGCAGGATGGAGGCCATGGGCACCTCGGTAATGGAACCGATAAAGGCCAGAATAAACACTACCGCCAGGATGGGCACCGACAGAGGCAACAGGATCAGACGGAATGCCTGCCACGGGGTTGCACCGTCGATAGCCGCAGCCTCCTCCAGGGAGGAGTCGATGGTCTCGAAATAGCCCTTGATGGTCCAGACGTGGAGGGCAATCCCCCCCATGTACGCCAGGATCAGGCCACCGTGGGTGTTGAGACCCAGCCAAGGGATGTAGTCACCAATCTTGTTAAAGAGCGCGTAGATGGCTACCAGTGCCAGCACTGCCGGGAACATCTGGAAAATCAGCATACCCTGCAGGATGGTGGACTTGCCACGAAAACGCAGGCGGGCAAAGGCGTAAGCACAGGTGGTGGAGAGCGTCACGATCATCAGGGCAGTGATGCCGGCGATCTTGATGGAGTTCCACAACCAGGTCAGCACCGGGAACGGCGGCGGCGTGATGCTGCCGTCGGCGTTGGTGATGGACATGCCCAGCGCCAGCTTCCAGTGATCCAGCGTCGGATTAGAGGGGATGATCTCCCCTACCGCGAAGTTACCGTTACGGAACGAGATGGCGATAACCATGATCAACGGGAAGATGATCAGCGCCAGGAAGCCCCACATGACCAAGTGGGTTGCCCACACCCGGTATTTGACTGATTTGGGTTGTACGATTGCCATGTTGAAGCCTCCTTACAGCTGCTTGTCGGCTTTGGACAATTTCAGGTTGAGCAGCGCCAGCGCACCTACGATGAGGAAGATAGCTGTGGCGATGGCACTGGCCAGACCGTAGTCCTGACCACCCGATCCCTGGAACGCAATCCGGTAGGTATAACTCACCAGCAAGTCGGTGGTACCGGCCGGAGTGCTGGCGCCGATGATGTCGGGCGCACCGTTGGTCAACAACTGGATAAGCACGAAGTTGTTGAAGTTGAAGGCAAACGAGGCAATCAACAGCGGTGTCAGCGGCTTCATCAGCAGCGGCACGGTGATCTTGAAGAAGTTCTGTACCGGGCCAGCACCGTCCATGGCGGACGCTTCATAGAGATCTTCCGGAATGGCTTTGAGCAGGCCCATGCAGAGGATCATCATGTAGGGGTAGCCGAGCCAGGTGTTGACAATCAGGATCATCACCTTGGCCAGGAAGGGGTTGGTATACCAGTCCGGCTTGATGCCAAACGCCGCTTCCAGGAACATGTTGATCTCACCGAAGTTCTGGTTGAACAACCCCTTGAACACCAGGATGGAGATAAACGCCGGGATCGCATAGGGCAGGATCAACATGACCCGATAGAAACCGCGCCCCTTGAGCTCTTCCCACTGCACCAGACAGGCCAGCACCATGCCGATAGCCAGGGTGAAAGCGACGGAGCAGGTTGAGAAGATCACGGTCCAGATGAAGATCTGCAAGAAGGGTGACTGGATGCCCGGATCGGTGACGATGCGCGCGAAGTTCTTCCAACCGACGCTCACCACAAAGCCCGGAGCAATCCCCTTGCCGACAAACTGACCCTGTTCGTCGATGTACTGATAGAAGCCGGTCTCGCCATTGGGCAGCATCAGCTCGCCATTCTGGGTATCACGCAGCAGGTTGCTGTCTTTGATCACCACGCCGGACTTGAGCACGGCGCCATCCGTCAGACGGCTGTACTGTTGCTTCTGGGCGGCAAACTTGCGCAGGCTGCTCAGGGTCAGATGAGTGGTACCATCAGGCAGCACCAGATCGAGCGCGCTCAGATGGGTGCGATGGTCAACGATGGCGCGGATCGGTGCCGCTTTACCGGTGACGTCGCCGGTAACGGGCTCGAGCCGGACTTCCTGGGCAAGGTTCTGAACCCTACCCTCACGCACTGCCAACTCGCGAGCCTTGTTGTTCATCAGAGCCAGCGGTTGACTGAGATAGGATTGCTGCTCCTGTGTCAGCAGCAGTTGGAACTGGCCGTTGTCGCCACCCAGCAGGGTAAAATCGAATTCACCGCCCGCCACCTTGTAGGTTTTCTTCAGATGGTAGTCCCGCGCCTGCTCAATGGAGAGCAAGTTGGATCCCGAATAGTTGGTGAAGGCAATGCCAATGGTGTAGGCAAGAGGGAAGATGATAAATACAACCATGCCCGCGACACCCGGAAAGATGTAGCGATGGGCATAGGTCTTCTTGTTCATGAAGACATACAGACCGACGGATACCACCACCAGATCCAGCAGCGCGAATACCCACTCGCCACTGGCGTACATCATCACGGCTGCATAGCCGTTGAGGATGGCGACCAGGGCCGCGATGGTCCACTTAAGCCAGGTGTGCTTATCCTTCGGACCGGCATAGGACTCAACAGAAGGTACTACTTCCATGCCAATTAACCTTTATAACGCCAAGAGAGATTTGAGAGAGTGGGAGGCCATTGCGGCCTCCCGGGTGGTGCAAGCTTACTGAACGATACGCTTGGCAGCGGTATCCAGTGCTTCATCAACACTTTGACGACCGGAGGTCACGTTCTTGAGGGCTGTTTCGAAGGAGGACCAGAAACGGCTCATCTCGGGAACGGACGGCATCGGCTCGCCAGCCTGGGCGTTCAGCATGGTGGCCTTGATGTGCGGATCGGATTCCAGGGTCTTCTGGAAGGATTTCAGCGCGACTGCACCCAGCGGCTTGTCGGCGTTAACCGGCGCCAGACCGGCATCGGTCAACAGGTAGTTTTCCAGGAACTCGATGGCCAGATCCTTGTTCGGGCTGGCGGCGTTGATGGTGGCACCCAGTACGCCAACGAAGGCTTTAGCCGGTTTGCCATTCAAGGTCGGCAGCGGTGCTACACCGTACTTGATGCCGCTCTTGTCCAGGTTGCTCCAAGCCCAGGGACCGTTGATCATCATGGCCACTTCGCCCTTATTGAACTTGGCGTCCATCACACCGTAGTCGATGCCTTTTTCCAGGTGACCGGACTTGATCATCTCGGAGATGTAACCCACGCCCATCTTGGCGCCCGCATTGTTCACGCCGGTATCTTTAACGTCATAACCGGTAGCGGTTTTCTTGAAGGCGTAACCACCGTTGGCAGCCACCAGCGGGTAGCTGAAGTACGGGGTGTCATAAGCCCACATGATGGCGCGCTTGCCGTTTTTCTTCAGAGTCTCGTCAATCTTGGCGATCTCTTCGAAAGTTTTCGGCGGCTCGGGCAGAAGGTCTTTGTTATAGATCAGGCTGACCGCTTCCATGGCAACCGGGTAACCATAGGTTTTGCCATCAACAGTCATGGCATCCCATGCCAGCGGTTCAAATTTGCCTTTGGTGGCAGCGTTCGGCGTTACCGGAACCAGCAAACCGGCTTTGACCCACTCACCGTAACGGTCGTGAGCCCAGAAGAAGATGTCCGGGCCGTTGCCAGTGGCGGCGGCTTGCTGGAATTTCACTTCAACCTGATCCGGGTGAGCCACAGTCACCTTGATGCCGGTTTCTGCTTCAAACTTCTTACCCACTTCAGCCAGACCGTTGTATCCCTTGTCACCGTTGATCCAGATGGTCAGCTGACCTTCATCGATGGCTGCAGTAGCAGAGCAAGCGACGCCAAGAGTGGCCAGACCGATCAGGGATGACAGCAATTTCTTTTTCATGAGCCTTTCCTTGTTTTAGTTCCGCGCTGTAAGAGCATTGTGTGCGAGGTGAATATTATCCCAAGCGGTAAACAGCTCACATGACGCAACTCGCATTTTTGAAATGCAATTACGTATTTCCTTCCGGAAAGTTTTGAAAACATTTTCTTATTTCAGGGAATTACGGCCATTTATCGGCTTAATTCCAGACAATCACAGAATACCAATTACCAAAATGAAATAAAATTTCATGAATGAAAGGGTTTTCACCTCAATGAAAACCCTTTCAGGTGATTTATTTTGTTTGATTTGTTAACAAAGTACCGCGCCAGTTTCGAGGTCTGCCCGGGCGCAATAAAAAAAGAGACCCCGCCGGGGCGGAGTCTCTTTTTGCCAGAAATGACGAGTTGATCACACTCGGGAGCATGACTACGACTGGCGCAGCAGCTGCTCCTTGAGATTGGGCGGCACACCCTTGATGGTCAGGGTGTCGGTCTGGGGGTCGTAAAAGATCCGGCTGTTCAACAGCTTCTGCTCAAAGCTCAGAGTCAGACCGCCGCCGGAGCCAACAAACTTGGTCAAACCACGCAGAGTAGAGCGATCCGCCGGGAAGCGCTCTTCCAGCTCATACTCCTGACCAATAAAGCTGTAAAAATCGAGGTCACCGTCGCCAGGCAATTCTGCAGACAACTCCTTGATTTCGATCTCTTCACCGGCACTCGCCTGTTCGGTGCAATATTTGAAGACCTGCTTTTTATAGTCATTGCGCTCGGTCGGTTCGAGCTGACGACTGTCGCAATAATCTTCGACCGCCTGCAGCAAGCCTTTATTTTGCACCTTGGCATCCATGCCCTCGCGGGCACCCAGCAGATCCATAAAGAAATCGCCCAGTTTGCGACCAATGCGCCCCTTGCTGAAGGTGATATAGCGGCGCGAATCAGGTTGGGTTTTCCATTCGGTCAAATCAATGCGGGCCACCAGATTGAGTTTGCCGATATCCAGATACTGGATATGGCGTAATTCCAGCGCTTCGCTGACGGTGACGCTCTCCTTGCCCTCCAGCAGGGCAATCAGCAGATAATCGACCCCGACGTAGTTATATTTGGCAAACAGCAGCACCCCCTGCTCATCGAGGGCGTGCTCCACCAGCTGCTTGACCAGCATCTGGGTCACGGTGACCGAGAAGGGAACGAATTCGGTCTGCTCGTCGAGCAGCTGTTCGAGGGCGATACGAAACGCGGGTGAAGGCTGCTTGGGAGCCTCTTCACCGTCGGCCAGCTCGGCGATGGCGGCCTCGGGGTCGGCAAAGAAGCCAAAGCCCTTGCCGCCCTTGCCGTTGTAGATCCGATGCAGTTCCGCCATCAGTCCCTGTACCGCCTCATCAGGGGGCAGGGTCTGGCTGCGGGTATCGGCGTGGGGTTGACCATCGCCGCCCTGGCGCAAGGAGTGAAGAATGATCTTGTCGATATCGAGACTCATGTCACAAAGCCATAGTGTTAGCCGAAAGGGTGAAGTATTATAAGGCGCTTTGAACCGAGATGAACTGAAGATTATGCCTATCGTATCAAAGTACAATAACGAGCAATTTGACGCCCTGATGAACGACCTGATCACCGCGCTGGAAAAGCATAAAGCGCCGGTGGATCTCAGCCTTATGGTGCTTGGCAATCTGACCACCAATATCATCAACGGTATGGCACCGGCCCAGCGCCAGGCCATCACTGAAAAGTTTGTCCAGGCCCTGACCGCATCGGTCGATAATCGCCACGACGCACACTGAGTCCCCGACTCTGTTGATTTGACGTTTCTCAACGCAGATGGATCACTATGGTCGAAACCGGTAACCCCTATCGTGATAATGTCTCTCGCCTGATCACCTGGGGGCATTGGTTCTCCTTCTTCAACATTATTCTGGCCATGCTCATCGCCACCCGTTATCTGGGTGCCATCAGCTGGCCATCGACCACGCTTGGCGTGATCTATCTCGTTGTAAGCTGGATTGGCCACTTCTCGTTTCTGAGTTTTGTCACCTACCTGTTGACGATCTTCCCGCTCAGCTTCGTGCTGCCCAAGGAGAAGTCGTTGCGGTTCATCTCGGCCATCATCGCTACCCTGGCGCTGGTGCTGCTGCTGATCGACACCCAGGTATTCCGGCTGTTCAAGTTCCACCTCAACAGTCAGGTATGGCAGTTGCTGCTGGATCAGGCGCAAACCGAAGAGGGCTCAATCTGGAGCATCATCTTCGTTGCCGTGCCCACCATCTTCCTGCTGCAACTGCTGCTGTCGGCCTATGTCTGGCGCAAGATCAACAAGCGCAAGCGCCGCCAGTACGGCAATCAGGTGGGGCTGGCCCTGCTGATCTGCTTTATTCTGACCCACGTGGTCAACAGCTGGGCGGATGCGACCCTCTATCAGCCGATCACCATGCAGAGAGCCAACTTCCCCCTCTCCTACCCCATGACGGCCCGCTCCTTCCTGGCCAAACATGGCTGGCTGGATCTGGATCAATACGAGAAGCAGGCTGCTTCCCAGGGGGATAACAGCGACAGCCGGATGCACTATCCGCTGCGCCCGCTCAACGTCAACGCCCCCCTGACTCACAACAATCTGCTTATTGTGGTGGTCGACTCATTGCGTTTTGACATGCTCAACAACATCAACATGCCCAATCTGCAGCGCTATGCGGATCAGCATCTGACGTTCCGCAATCACCTGAGTGGTGGCAACGACGACCTGATGGGCATGTTCAGCCTCTTCTACGGGTTGCCCGGTCACTACTACAAGGACATCAGCAGCGACAAGCGTCCGCCGGTGCTGTTCGACGAGATGCTGCGTCAGGATTACCAGTTCGGGCTGTTCGGCGCGATGGAAGATGCCCAGAAGTATCGCAAGAGCATCCTCGCCGGTCTGCGCAAACAGGTGTTTGTCTCCGAACAGAGTGACGATGGCAAGCTGCTGACCGACTGGCAACAGTGGCTGGAGAAGCGCTCTCCCGAGCGTCCCTGGTTCTCGCTGGTCTATCTCTCGAGCCCCGGCGACTACCAGTTGCCCGCCACCATGAAGGGGCCGTTCCAACCGGAGCTCGCCAACTTCAATCCGGCGACCGCCTATCGGGCGGAGAACTTGCAAAAACTGGAGAACCGCTACAAGAACTCGGTCTTCTATACCGACCAGTTGCTTGACCAGATGCTGACCAAATTGCAGTCGCAGGGGATGGACAGCAACACCATCGTCGTGATCACCTCCAACCATGGTCAGGAGTTCAACGACACCCGCAGCAACAGCTGGGGCGCAGGCAGCAACTACTCACCCTATCAGGTGCAGGTACCGCTGGTACTGGCCTGGCCGGGGCGCGGCAGTGACGTTCGGGAACAACCAAGCAGCCATTTCGATCTGGCGCCGACCCTGATGCAGGGGATGCTGGGCGTGCGCAATCCGGCGCGCGATTACAGCGTTGGCCGCTCGCTGTTTGATACCAACCCGCGCAACTGGCTGCTGGCCGGGGATCAGAACGACTTCGCCATCTATGAAGGGGAGACCATCACCCACTTCAACAAGCAGGGTGACTTCGAACTGCTGGAGCGCAACAGCTATCGCCCGATCAAGCACGGCACCCCGGATATGGGCGCCATGATCCAGGTGATGAACGAGCTGAACCGCTTCTATCGCAACCAGTGAAGCGCCCGTTAATGGCTTGCTACCATAAAAAACGCCCCGAATTCGGGGCGTTTTTCGTTGTATAGCCGGGCCACGTTCACGACAGTTAGCCACCCCACCCTTGCGGGTACTTGTAGCCGACGAAACGCTTGGCTGCATAGGCTTTGAAAGCCGCCGAGTTGTAGGCCGCCGCCACATCTTTGGCAAAAGGCTGATCCGCATCTGCGCTTTTCACCACCACCCAGTTGATAAAATCGTAGCTGCGCTCCAGAAACAGTCCTTCACTGAACGGGATTCCGCTGGAGGCGGCAAAATTACCGTTGATCACCGAGAAGTCCACATCCTCGCGCAAGCGGGGCAACTGCGCGGCTTCCAGCAGTACCAGCTTGAGATTGTGCGGATTGTTCACCACATCAAACTCGCTCGCTTTTAGCGGGTTTATCCCCTCCTTGAGAGTGAGCCAACCAAGATCCTGCAGCATCAACAGCGCCCGCGCCTGATTGGTGGGATCGTTGGGGATGGCCACCGTGCTCCCCTCTTTCACCTTGTCGAGTGCTGCCAGCTTGCCGGAATAGAGTCCCATCGGACCGGTTGGCACCTGGGTAATGGGCGCCAGCGACAAGCCGCGATCTTTGGCAAAACTCTCCAGATAGGGTTTGTGCTGGAAGCAATTCACATCCAGTGATCCGTCAGCCAGAGCAATATTGGGCGTCACATAGTCGGTGAACTCCACCAGCTTGACCTTGTATCCCCTGGCCTCCAGCTGCGGCTTGATGGAATCGGTCACCATGTCGGCAAAATCCCCCACCGTGGTACCAATCACGATCTCCTGTTTGGTCGGCAAGGACGCATCGGCGGCAACCGCGGAAAAAGAGAGGCTCCCGACCGCTATCGCGGCAATAAAGGTGCTGGCGCCAGCAGTGGCGCGCAAGGAAGCAGTCAAAGGAGAAGATAAGAACGAACGAAACGGCATAGGGAATCCCTGTCAGGTACGCATCAAGCTATGGGACTGCGGCGGGGTGGCTCTCAGAGATGACGCCCCTCAAACTGCAGCAATCTAGCCATCCAAACGGCTATTTCAATTACCATAACAGAGCCATCCACCGCCGCCAAGCAATAAACCGCTGGTCCCACCTCATCACCCTTGCTGTCACCCCCGAATGCATAGCTGTATCACATTGGCACACACAACAATGCCACTCACGTTCAAGAGCGCACGAGCTCCCCTCGGGATTGCCCCGAATCGAGATGGCTGCGGCGAAGGAGAGTCGCGAGAGGAGTGAGTTACAGATAAAAAGATCAGTAGTGAGCTGTGAGAACCATTCTCAATAGAACACATAACCAGTGTCATTGGAATACCTACCACAAACTGAATCGGATTTCTTTGAACCTCATTACGTTTTTTGAAAATGGCTCTTTTTGAACCCCTGTCACCCGTGTATAGATTTCCGTCGCACTCAGGATGAGTGCGATCCAAGATGGAGTTAAAAAAATAATGAAGCAAACATCGTTAGCACTGGCGATCACAGCACTGCTGTCGACCCTGCCCAGTGCGCTCGTTCAGGCAAATGAAGGTTGTGCGCCGCTCACCGGCAAGGAGAGCGGCATGGATATCGGACGCAGCAGCACCGAGCGCTGCCTGCCAGGTGCCAATCCCCTGCAGGATCAGCAGTGGTATCTGCTCAACAACGGTCAGGATGGATTCAGCGCCCGTGGCGGCATAGCGGGCAATGATCTCAACCTCTGGTGGGCTCATCGCACCGGTGTGCTGGGCCAGGGAGTCAATGTGGCCGTGGTGGATGATGGCTTGGCTATCGCCCACCCGGATCTGGCGGAGAACGTGCGCCCGGGTTCGAAAAACGTGGTGACCGGTAGCGATGACCCGACACCGACCGATCCGGATTCGGCCCACGGCACCTCGGTCTCCGGCATCATTGCAGCGGTGGACAACGCCATCGGGACCAAGGGGATTGCCCCGCGAGCCCAGTTGCAGGGGTTCAACCTGCTGGATGACAACAGCCAGCAGTTGCAGAAAGATTGGCTCTACGCCCTTGGCGACAGCGATGCCAGCCGCGACAACCGGGTGTTCAACCAGAGCTACGGCATGAGTGTGGTGGATCCCCGCTCAGCCAACTCTCTGGATCAATCCCAGCTTGATCGCCTGTTTGAACAGCAGACCCTCAAGGCGCAGGGCGCGGCCTATATCAAGGCCGCCGGCAACGGCTTCAACAAGATAGCGGCGGGCGGCTATGTGCTTAACCGCACCGGCAATGGTCCCAAATTGCCGTTTGAAAACAGCAACCTCGATCCCTCCAATAGCAACTTCTGGAACCTGGTGGTGAGCGCGCTCAACGCCGATGGCGTCAGATCCTCCTACTCCAGCGTCGGCAGCAACATCTTCCTGAGCGCGACCGGCGGCGAGTACGGTACCGACGCTCCGGCGATGGTGACCACGGATCTGCCCGGCTGCGACATGGGTTACAACCGCACCGACGATCCCAGCACCAACCGGCTGCACGGCAACCTGCAACTGGATGCCAGCTGCGACTACAACGGCGTGATGAACGGCACCTCCTCCGCTACCCCCAGCACCTCCGGCGCCATGGCGCTGCTGATGTCCGCCTACCCGGATCTGTCGGTACGTGACCTGCGGGATCTGCTGGCGCGCAGCGCAACCCGGGTCGATGCCACACAAAAACCTGTGATGGTCAGCTACACCAGCAGCACCGGCAAGGTACGCGATGTGAAAGGGCTGGAAGGGTGGGAGCGCAATGCCGCCGGCATGTGGTTCAGCCCGACTTACGGTTTCGGTCTGATCGACGTCAACAAGGCCCTTGAGCTGGCAGCCAATCACCAACCCCTCCCCCCGCTGATACAACTGCCATGGCAGAAGATCAATGTCACCGGCAGTACCGCTGCCATCCCGGATGTGGGCAACAGCCCGACCAGCTCGACAACCCGCATTGCCACACCATTGACGGTAGAAGCGGTTCAGGTGATGGTGAGTCTGGATCATCAGCGCCTGCCCGATCTGCTGATCGAACTGGTCTCCCCCGCCGGCACCCGCAGCATCCTGCTGAGCCCCCTCAACAGCCTGGTCGGCCAATCTCTCGACCAGCAGCAGCTGGGCTTTGTGCGAACCAAGGGATTGCGCGACATGCGGATGCTATCCAACAAGTTCTACGGCGAATCGGCGCAAGGCACATGGCGACTGGAAGTAACCGATGTTGCCAACGGTACCCGTCAGGTCTCTCTGCTCAATCGCGAAACCCGTGAGCGTACCACCCTGACCGAGCGCAACAATCGCCAACCGGGCAAGCTGATCTCATGGTCCCTGCGGGTCCTGGGTCACGATGCCAACCGCAGCTAACACGCTAGGAGTATTACCATGAACAAACCTGTTACCTTGCTTCTGGCAACCCTGCTGGCCCCCCTCTCGGGACAGCTCTGCGCCCAGGAGTCCGTCACCATGGATGGCAAGCAGTACAGCACCATAGAGGTGAACGGCCAGACCTACCTCATTCCCGACAACGGCAGCAAGAGGCGGGTCGCCCGCAGCCTTGACAGCAAGGTCCCGCAACAGACCCTGCGCCGCGGTGACGTGTTGATGCAAGGGGCCGCCAGCCCGGAGCTGACTGTAAGCGGTACCCTGCTGGTGGAAGCTGACGATGCCAGCGCCAAGGCGCTGGCGACTCGCCACGGCCTGAACTTCAAGCAGAGCAGTGGTGGTATCGCCCTGCTGGAGGCTAAATCGGGCACCGATCTCAACGCCATCGCCACCAAGCTCAAGAGCGAAGGGGTGAATGTGCAGATCGAGCTGTCGGGGGCCGAACAGCAGCCGAAATAGGTCGCGACAGACAAATAACAAAGGGGGCCATTATGGCCCCCTTTCTGTGCAGCTCATTTTGATAGTGGCTTACTTGGCACCATGCTGCTCCGCCAGATAGAGCCAGGTATCGACCACGGTATCGGGGTTGAGAGACACCGAATCGATCCCCTGCTCCACCAGCCAGGCGGCGAAGTCCGGATGATCAGATGGGCCCTGACCGCAGATCCCCACGTACTTGCCCGCCTTGCGCGCTGCCTGGATCGCCATCGACAGCAGTGCCTTGACCGCCTCGTTGCGCTCGTCGAACAGATGGGCAATCAGCCCGGAATCCCGATCCAGCCCAAGGGTGAGCTGGGTCATGTCGTTGGAGCCGATGGAGAAGCCGTCAACGTGCTCGAGGAACTTGTCTGCCAAGAGGGCGTTGCTCGGGATCTCGCACATCATGATCACCTTGAGCCCCCGCTCGCCACGGCGCAGACCGTTCTCGGCCAGGATGTCGATCACCTGCTCCGCCTCGCCCACGGTGCGCACGAAGGGGATCATCACCTCGACGTTGGTCAGCCCCATCACATCACGCACCCGCTTGATCGCCTCGCACTCGAGTGCAAAGCAGGTGCGGAAGCTGTCGGCGATGTAGCGGGATGCGCCACGAAAACCGATCATCGGGTTCTCCTCGTGGGGCTCGTAGCCACGACCGCCCACCAGATTGGCGTACTCGTTGGACTTGAAGTCCGACATCCGCACGATCACCCGCTCCGGCCAGAAGGCGGCCCCCAGAGTGGCGATCCCCTCGGTCAGCTTGGCCACATAGAACTCCCGCGGGCTGTCGTAACCGGCGATCATCTTGCCGATGGTGGCCTGCAGCTCTGGGGTTTGCAGGTCAAACTCCAGCAAGGCCTTGGGGTGCACGCTGATCATCCGGTTGATGATGAATTCAAGGCGCGCCAGCCCTACCCCGGCATTGGGCAACTGGGCAAAGTCGAAAGCGCGGTCCGGGTTGCCGACGTTCATCATGATCTTGATGGGCAGGCGCGGCATATTGCCCACCTCGGTCACCGCCACGTCGAAGTCCAGCTCGCCGTCATAGATAAAACCGGTATCCCCTTCCGCACAGGAGACGGTGATCCGCTGGCCCGGCTGAATATGATCGGTAGCGTTGCCACAGCCTACCACTGCCGGAATGCCCAGCTCGCGGGCGATAATGGCGGCGTGACAGGTGCGGCCACCCCGGTTGGTGACGATGGCGGAGGCCCGCTTCATGATGGGCTCCCAGTCCGGGTCGGTCATGTCGGTGACCAGCACATCGCCGGGCTGCACTTCGTCCATCTGGCTGATGGAGGAGATGACCCGCGCCGGGCCCGCGCCAATCTTGTGACCGATAGCACGCCCCTCGATCAACACCTTGCCCGCTTGCTTGAGGGCAAAACGCTCGAGGGTGTTGGCCTCCTGACGGCTGCGCACGGTTTCCGGGCGGGCCTGCACGATATAGAGCTGGCCATCCTGACCATCCTTGGCCCACTCGATATCCATCGGGCGGCCATAGTGCTGCTCAATGATGAGGGCCTGTTTCGCCAGCGCCATCACCTCCTCATCGCTGATGCAGAAGCGGCTACGCTCGGCCTCATTGGTGTCGACAATCTTCACCTGACGGCCGTGACCGGCATCGTCCGAGTAGGTCATCTTGATAAGCTTGGAGCCGAGGGTCTTGCGCACCACCGCCGGGCGGCCCCCCTTGAGGGTCGGCTTGTGCACATAGAATTCATCCGGGTTGACCGCGCCCTGCACCACCATCTCGCCAAGACCATGGGCACCGGTGATAAAGACCACGTCGTTGAAACCGGACTCGGTATCCAGGGTAAACATGACGCCGGAGGCGGCGAGATCCGAGCGCACCATCCGCTGTACCCCGGCCGAGAGGGCAACGCCCTTGTGGTCGTAGCCCTGATGCACCCGATAGGAGATGGCGCGATCGTTGAACAGGGAAGCAAACACATGCTTGACCGCCGTCATGACGGCATCGATGCCACGTACGTTGAGGAAGGTCTCCTGCTGACCGGCAAAGGAGGCGTCCGGCATATCCTCGGCGGTGGCGGAGGAGCGCACCGCAAACGAGGCCTCGACACCGGCACTCAACTTTTCATAGGCAACCCGGATAGCCTGCTCCAGTTCGGGCTGGAACGGGGCTTCGATCACCCAGTCGCGGATCTGCTGACCGGCCCGGTTGAGGGCGGCGATATCGTCCACGTCCAGATTGTCGAGCAGATGGTGGATCTTGCCGTTGAGGCCGCTTGACTCCAGAAACTCGTTAAACGCAAAGGCGGTGGTGGCAAAGCCCCCCGGCACGGATACGCCGGCGCCAGAGAGGTTGCTGATCATCTCGCCAAGGGATGCGTTCTTGCCGCCAACTCGTTCTACGTCCTGCATTCCGAGTTGTTCGTACCAGAGCACGTACTGTTGCACTTGGATGTCTCCAGGTTGGTGGGCACCGATGCCATAGCACCTCGTGCGCCCGATTTAATCGATGAGGTTATGGGTAAGTCAGGTGCGTTATTGTCTGTTTCTTTTGTTGCCAACGACAATGAAAACGTTTTCTACTGATTTTCAAAAAAATCCCCGAGCAAGCGTTGGGGATAGCCGAATGACCGGAACATTCTACAATGGCGACACAAAAAGATAACGATTCAGGTTTGCAAGCCACTTCACAACTTGGGCACAGCAGACCGGTTGACAAAACAGGTATGGTTTCGGGAGATACTTCTCACCCCTTACCCCATGCGACCCCACCCGCGGTATCACAGGAGCCCTACGTGCACACCGTATTTTATGTTTCAGACGGAACCGCCATCACCGCCGAAGTGTTCGGCCACGCGGTACTGAGCCAGTTTCCGCTGGCCTTCGAGCAGATCACTATCCCCTTTGTGGAGACACTGGAGAAAGCCCGTCAGGTACGGATGCGGATCGACGAACAGTTTCGCCAGACCGGGGTACGCCCCATTCTGTTTCACACCATCGTCGACCCGCTGGTACGGGAAGAGGTACTGAAATCGGAGGCGTGCGGCCACGACTTTCTCAATACCTTCGTCAGCCCGCTGGAGCAGGAGCTGGGGGTCAAAGCCGAGCCCCGCCTCCACCGCACCCACGGCATGGAGAACCGCAAGCTCTATGACGATCGCATCGAGGCGGTCAACTTCGCACTTGCCAACGACGATGGCATCACCACCAGGGAGTACGATGAGGCGGACATCATCCTGATCGGGGTCTCCCGCTGCGGCAAGACCCC
>NZ_JBFODV010000142.1:0-46232 GCF_040908495.1 Aeromonas sp. R1-1
CTTCCTTGAAGAGGCCTTCTTTGAAGAATGTCAGAACGCCACACCGGCGCAGAGGATCAGGTTGGCGTAGGGAGTCACCTCGCCGCTGCGCACGATCGCCTTGCTCTGGCGGGAGCGGGTTTTGAACTCCTCGTGCAGGCAGTATTCGATGGCGATGGGTTTGCCCTGGGCGGCTGCGTGTGCTTCAAGCTGATCGACCAGCGCCTGATGGGCGGCGGGGCTGATCTGCTTGATCTCGCTTGCCATGATCACCTTCTCCACCACCAGATCGGTAAGCAGGGCGGTCAGTACGGTTTCAAGGCTGGGGGTCCCCGCCATCAGCGCCAGATCGATCCGCTCCGGACCTGCCGGAATGGGCAAGCCTGCATCGCAGACGGTGATCTCGTCGGTGTGGCCCATCTGTGCCACCAGAGCACTCAGGGGAGCATTGAGCAGTACGCCTCGTTTCATACAGCACCTCATCAGGCCTTGGCCCGTCAATCTGTGAATCGCTAGGCAACCGGTTACGCAACCGGTTGCGTTATGGCGCAAAGATAGGCTTTTTACCGGGGAAGGGCCACGGCAAAACCACGGAAATGTGAAAACGATCTCAAAGGCGGGAGAAGAAGTGCAGGGGAGGAGGCCGGAAGGGTGTCAGCAGAGCCCTGACACCCTTGTTATTCATCGAGCTATTGATTTTATGGTTAGTTGGCCAGTGCCTTGGCGACCGCCGGACGGCTCAGCATGCGCTGATAATGGTCGGCAACCTTGGGGAATTCACTGATCTCGACCCCATCGCTTTTCAGCCAGCCCGCGACCACGAACAGATAGATGTCCGCCACGCTGAACTGCTCGCCCAGTACCCAGGGACCGGCCAGATAGTGCTGCTCAATCTGGGCAAAGCCATCGCGCATATTGCTGGCGACTTTCTGCTGCATGGCGGCAATGGCCTGCTCGTCATCGGCCCAGCGGCTGCCACGGCGACCGTGGGCGTGGGAGACATGCACTGTGGAGGCGAGGAAACTGTTGACCTCCTGCATGCGGGCCAGCAGGAACGGGTTGTCCAGCGGCGCCAGCTTGGCATTGGGGAAGCGCTGCGCCACATAGAGCAGCAGGGCCGGGGTCTCGGTCAGGATGCCCTGCTCGGTGACAAGGGCAGGCACCCGCCCTTTGGGGTTGATGGCAAGATACGAAGGATCACGCTGCTCCCCTGCGGCGAGGTTGACGAGACGGGGTTGGAACGGGGCATTCGCTTCCAGCAGGGCAATCTGCACGGCCATGGCACAGGTGCCGGGAGCGAAATAGAGGGTCAGATCGGACATGAATACTCCTGATTGGCTCAGGCCACCCGCGATATCGGCGAAAAATGTGTTTTCGTGATACCTCGAGGGGTCATGAAAAAAGAGAGGGGGCAACGTTTGCCCCCTCAACCAATCTACACCCCTTAGAGGTGATGAAAAAGCGCAGAATTAATCGGTTTGTTTGCCCATTTCATAAATTCCTCGGCTAAGGGCGCAAATCAGATGGTGTTGAACTTGATGGGATAGTTGATACCTGAGGATGGGCGGTTGGTACTGAAAGGACTGGGGCACAATAGCGTCCTTGGTTGTTCTCCCGCTCTTGCACGATATGATCGTCATCAGATATTCTAATTTTTGGGTCGTTACAATGAATCCTATCTAACAAGACTGATCTTCATTTAGATCATCAAACAGAAAACGGCCTTTTTAGATAACTTTTTGATGACTGCAATCGTTTGTGTTTGATACCATGTTCTTCTACAAACTTTCCACGGCTTTCATGGTGGCTGTAATGTTTTATCATGCTTTAATCCGGTTATAAAACAGCATGTAGGTAGTTGGAAATATATATGCAGTAGCCATGTTGTTTACTAAGAGAAGGGGAGTGAAACTCAGCGAAATTGAGAGTCTTAAGGAAAGGTAGGAAGTAGGTTAAGGAAAATAAAGAGGTGATCAATGGATGATGAAAAGGGAAACTCAAGCAATATCAAAAATAAAACCAAACTGATATCGGGTTTTGTAGCTTTGGCCGTGATAGGCGGAGGGTGGTACTGGTGGCTTAAAGAGCCCTATATTGAGCCAGAGATTAATCCCACCCCAACAGAATTGTTTACTATTCAGGGCGAGTTTCCTTTTGATAAGGGCTATCAATTAGCTGTTCATAGTACTTTCATTGCATCTAATAAAACTGACTCTACTTGCAGCAAAACTTTTTATGCGTTCGGTGTTATACCTGCAAATACTAGACTCAGGGGATGGCAAATAGATAACCCCATTAAGAAATATCAATCAAACAGATTCAGTGTAAAAGTGTCAAAAGACTATTTATTGCCTGGCCGATGTAATTGGGTGTTAGATTCTGTTGGCTATTTTATAGTGAAGGCAGGTTCCGAGTTGGAGGCTAATTTGAAAGCTAACCCTTCAGATCAACATAATCGTCAAGGGTATTTTTTATCTTCAGCATACAGCAATTGGAGTGAGTTAAAACTGGGGAGTGTAAATATTTCATGCCGACCAGATGTTGGTCTTAACAAATTAAAAGGTGGTGTTGTTTGTAAGCGACTGAATCAAAGAGAAGTAAACACATATAGACGTAACTATAAAGTTCATAATAAACCGCTACCATCGATAGTTAATTTTAAATTCGTTATGGAGGACAAAATGTCAAGCGCTGAACAAAATACTGTTTTAGAGAGTGCATATGGCGATCCACTAAATAATAATTTGTCCTATGAAAAGGGGGTATAAAGACTGTTAGTTAGATTAGCAAATCGTAATCGGACGTTAGCTGTTTCGATAAAATTGCACAGTTATTCCCCATAAACACATCCGTTTTGCCTATATCTCCACAGTGGGGTCGCTATGAGTTCCTCCCTTCTAAATGGAGAAATACATCGCCCCCCCTCATATTTCCCTACAAATTTGCTCTGAAGCCGGCTGCAGTGGAGCACTTACAAAAATTGTGGTCTGTCTGGCTTAAAGATGACTATCTATATATTTTGCTGTTAATCGATGCGCGCCTGTGCCTCTCAGTGTCTATGACTGTTGTGCTTAAAAATTGCGCTGGTGGTTAAAAAGAGAAGGGGGCAAATATTGCCCCCTTTATCCATTAAGCCCGTCAGAGGGTCGATTAACCGCCGACTTAACCGGCCTTGGCCACCATGGCTTTAAGCTGCAGGAAGTACTGCTCGTAGAGGCGGGAGGCATCCCCTACATCGGACTGGAACTCGCCCTTGCGCTTGATCTCGTCGCTCGGGAAGACCATGGGGTTATTGCGAAACGCCGGGGTGAGCAGGGGAATGGCATCCTTGACCGGCGTGGGGTAGCCAATCGCCTCGGCCACCTTGGCGGCCACATCGGGGCGCATCAGGAAGTTGATCAGGGCGTGGGCCTCTTTCACATGCTTGGCCTTGGCCGGGATGGCGAGGTTGTCCATCCAGAGCACGGCGCCTTCTTCGGGGTAGGTCATCTGTATGGAGGGATATTCGCGCTGGGCGCCGTAGGCCGAGCCGTTCCACAGCATGCCGATATTGACCTCACCGGCGATAAAGGGGTCGGCCGGGTTGTCGGAGTTGAACGCCTTGACGTTGGGCATCAGCTTTTTCAGGTATTCGAACGCTTCGGCGATTTGCGCCTTGTCCTGGGTGTTGGGGCTGTAGCCCAGCTGCACCAGCGCGATATGGAACACCTCGCGGGCATCGTCCATCAGCAGCAGGCTCTCTTTCCACTCCGGTGCCCAGAGTTGCTTCCAGCTGGTCACCGGCTGCTCGATGATGTCGGTGTTGGTGCCGATGCCGGTTGCGCCCCAGATATAGGGGATGGAGTAGCGGTTGTCCGGGTCGTACTCGTGGTTGAGCAGGGTAGGGTCGAGGTGCTTGAAGTTGGGCAACTGGGCGCGATCCAGCGGCTGCAGCATCCCCTCTTTGGCCATTTTCGAGATGAAATAGGTGCTGGGCACCACCACGTCATAGCCGTCGCCATGGGTTTTCAGCTTGGCGTAGAGGGTCTCGTTGGATTCGTAGGTGGAGTAGATCACCTTGATGCCGGTCTCTTGCTGGAACTGCTCCAGCAGGCCGTCCGGCACATATTCCGACCAGTTGTAGAAGTAGACCACCTTGTCGTCGGCCGCGTGAGCGCTCTGGCTCAGCAGCGGGGTGGTGAGGGTGAGGGCGGCTGCCAGCAGGGCGCCGGCCTTGTGTTGGATTGTCATCAACAACTCCTTGGGGTTATGGGGCCTTGCGGCCCACCGTGACAGAGTTCGCCAAAGATGGCGGGGACGAAACGGGCAGGGTCAACCCTGCCGTTTACGCAGTAACAGTTGCGCCAGCAGCACCATCCCGAGGGAGGCGACCAGCATCAGGGTGGCCAGGGCGTTGACCTCGGGGGAGACCCCCACCTTGACCATGGAGTAGATCTTGAGCGGCAGGATCTCGTAGGCCGGGCCGGTCACAAAGGAGCTCACCACCACGTCGTCCAGCGACAGGGTAAAGGAGAGCAGCCAGCCCGCCATCACCGCCGGCAGGGCCAGCGGCAGTATGATGCGGCGCAGGATGATCCACTCGCCAGCCCCCAGATCCCGCGCGGCTTCCAGCATCCGCACATCGAAGCCACACAGCCGCGAGTAGACGGTGATCACCACGAACGGTAGGCAGAAGGTGATGTGGGCAATCAGTAGCGACCAGAAGCCGAGCGCAATGCCGGTCACTACAAACAGGGTCAGCAGGGAGATGGCCATCACGATATCGGGGGACATCATCACCACGAACAGCATGCCGCTCACGTACTGCTTGCCGCGAAAGCGATAGCGAAACAGCGCCACGGCGGTGAGGGTGCCGATCAGGGTGGCTGCGGTGGCGGTGAGGGCGGCGATGGTCAGGGAGTGCTGGGCCGCCTGCATCAGGCTGGCGCTGGCAAACAGCTTCTCATACCAGCCCAGGGTAAAGCCGCGCCAGTCGATGCCATATTTCGACAGGTTGAAGGAGTTGGCGATCAGCACTCCGATGGGTACATAGAGATAGCCAAACACCAGCAGCAGGAACAGAGCCTTCAGTGCGCGCATCATGCCAGCTCCCCCTTCTTGCTGAGCAGTTTGCCCGCCCGCCAGTAGCAGTAGACCAACAGTGCCATCAGCACCGTCAGCATCACGCTGATGGCGGCGCCGAAGGGCCAGTCACGGCTGTTGAGGAACTGGGTCTTGATCAGGTTGCCGATCAGCAGGTGCTTGGCGCCCCCCAGCAAGTCGGAGACGTAGAACATCCCCATGGCGGGCAGGAACACCAGCAGACAACCGGCGATGATGCCGGGCAGGGTGAGGGGCAAAATGATCCGCACCAGCCGCTGCCAGCCGTTG
Organism: Aeromonas sp. R1-1; assembly: GCF_040908495.1. Taxonomy (NCBI): domain Bacteria; kingdom Pseudomonadati; phylum Pseudomonadota; class Gammaproteobacteria; order Aeromonadales; family Aeromonadaceae; genus Aeromonas; species Aeromonas sp. R1-1. The sequence continues at coordinate 5,350 of NZ_JBFODV010000142.1, forward strand.
GCGCCGAGATCCCGCGCTGCCTCCAGCAAACGGCCATCCAGCTTCTCGATGCTGGAGTAGAGCGGCAGCACCATAAAGGGGAGCAGTACATAGACCAGCCCGATGATGACGGCCACCTCGGTATACATCATCTGCAGCGGCCGCTCGATAAGCCCCAGATCCAGCAGCCAGCCATTGATCAGTCCCCGGGTGCCGAGCAGCACTTTCAGCGCATAGGTGCGGATCAGAGAGTTGGTCCAGAACGGCACCACCACCAGAAACAGCAGCAGCGGGCGGATACGCGCTGGCAGATGAGCCAGCAGCCAGGCAAAGGGGTAGCCCACCAGCAAGCAGATAGTGGTGGCGAGCAGCGCCAGCCAGAGGGAGTGGAGCAGCACCTCGAAATAGAGGGGGTCCAGCAGGCGGCCATAGTTGCTCAGGGTAAAGAGCGGCGCGATAAGCTCGGACTCGTCACGGGTCAGGAAGCTGACGCCGATGATCATCAGGTTGGGCAGAAAGACAAACAGCGTCAGCCAGCCCAGGATCAGCGCGATGGCCGTGTTGCGAAAGCCGTTGTGGGCAAAGCTGCGCGCTACCCGCAGATTAGTGAGGCTCATAGGGCAGCACCACCTCCCAGCTGTCGACCCAGTGGATCGCCACCTCCTGACCCAGACGGTAGTCAAAATCGGGGTCATCCTCGTCGAAGAACTCGGAGATAAGCAGCTGTTTGCCACTTTCGAGTTCAATCACCGAATCCAGCGTCGCCCCCTTGTAGTTGCGCTCGCGGATATTGCCCCGCAGCGCACCACTCTGATCGTCATCCTGATCGAGAATGCGCAGATCTTCCGGGCGCAGCAGCACCAGTACCTTCTCGTCTGGCTGGAACGGCAAGGCGGTATGGAGCAGGCATTCGCGCCCCTCTACCTCGGACTGCCAGATACCGGGTTCGCGCTGGCTGATCAGCTTGCCATCCATCACGTTGATCTCGCCGATAAAGCGGGCCACGAACAGGTTTGCTGGCGATTCGTAGATATCGCGCGGGGTGCCGCGCTGGATGATCTTGCCCCCCTCCATCACCAGGATGCGATCAGACATGGTGAGCGCCTCTTCCTGATCATGGGTGACGAAGACAAAGGTGATACCAAGGCGACGCTGCAGCGCCTTGAGCTCGCTCTGCATCTGCTTGCGCAGCTTGTAGTCAAGCGCCGAGAGGGATTCGTCGAGCAGCAGCAGGCGGGGCTTGTTGACCACGGCGCGGGCAATGGCGACCCGTTGCTGCTGCCCGCCGGAGAGTTGATCCGGGCGGCGGTTGGCCAGCTCGGTGAGCTGCACCATGGCGAGGGTCTCCTCGACCCGCTGGCGGATCTCGCTGGCAGGTACTTTCTGCATCTCGAGGCCAAAGGCGACGTTTTCAAACACCGTCATATGGGGGAAGAGCGCATAGCTCTGGAACACGGTGTTGATGTGCCTGTGTTCGGCGGGGATATGGGTGATCTCGTCACCGGCCAGATGGATGGTGCCACCGTCGACCGATTCGAGCCCGGCCAGCAGGCGCAGCAGGGTGGTCTTGCCACAGCCGGAGGGGCCCAGCAGGGTAAGAAATTCACCGTCATAGATTTCAAGGTCAAGGTCACTCAGGATCACCTTGCCATCGTATTTTTTGCTGATCTTGTTCAGCGCGACAATTACCTGTGGATTGTTCATCATCCGCCAGTCTCACCCCAGCCAGTGGCCATCGTGTTGAAAGAGGGCCGCATTCTATGCAGCCGACACATGAAATTAAAGGCTTTTTGGCCCGAATTAGCCGCAAGTGCGCAGGAAAAACGGCTACGAATAGCAGACCAAATCGCTATAATGTGCCACCTGATTTGGTCGTTTTCGATATTGGATAGTCAATTGAGTAATAAAATGCGTATTGGCGGCTCCCTTGAGCAGTCTCTGAACCAGGGCTACCGCCTTGATCTGAAAGGGGTCATCCAGGAGGGATGGCAACAGACCCGCCGTACCGGATTTGGCCTGCTGCTGGCGATTGTCGGGGTGACGGCGATCTGGATCCTGCTCAGTAATGTGCTGTTGTTGCCCTATCTGGGGGATGACAGCCAGATGAATGTGGCCATGGTGCTGAGCTTGCTGATGACGGTGGTAATGGCCCCCATGACCAGCTCCCTCGATATGCTGGGGTTGCAGCAGTCGGTCGGGGTGCGTGCCCGGGCCAACCAGGTGTTCGACTTCTTCCGCCACTTTGTACGCCTCGGCATGTTGAGCCTGCTTGGCAGTCTGCTCACCAGCCTGTTTGGCCCGCTATTCGATCTGCTGGGATTGCCCGCCGTACTCTCATTCATTCCCTCGGCCCTGATCGGCATGGGGCTGCTCTTTACCGTCCCGCTGGTGCTGGAGCGTGGCCTGACGCCGCCCCAGGCCATTCTGGTCTCTCTCAAGCTCTTTGCGCGCGGCTGGCCCAGCATTGTGCTGTTCCACGGCGTGATGACCGCGCTCTTCTTCCTGGCTCTGATCCCCATGGGGTTGGGGCTTATCTGGGTGGCACCGCTCTATTTCAACTGCAAGGGGATCCTCTATCGGGATCTCTGCGGGGTGGGGGTAGAGGTTAACGAGGTGACAGAAGGCCCCAACCATTTCAATGCATGATGCAAAAGGACGTTGAATGACCCGTCGATATGGAGTGACCAAGGTTTTGCGCCAGAGTCTGCTAGCCACGCTCTTGCTGCCTGGGCTGGCGCTGGCTGAGCCGGTGCTGGATCTGCAATACAGCACCTTCTACAGCCAGATGAAGACCTTTGCCAAAGGGGAGTTTGGTCACGCCAGACTGGGGTTTTATCTGACCGATCCGCAAAATGGTCAGCGCTGCGGCCTCACCTTTGCCCGAGTTGCAACCGACAGCAAGGAAGTGGCGGGCGAGGTAACGGTCGATAGCGAACTGCGCCTACCTTTTGACGAGGATCTCAACCTCGACAAGGGGATCGTGACCGTCGGCCTTAAAGAAGAGCACGCCACTTGCGATATGACGGTACAGGTGATGGCCGACGCACCGAACGGGCCCGAGCTGCCGCTGGCCGAGCTGGCGGCCCGTCAGCAGCAGATGCAATCGTTGCTCGACAAGATGGCGGGCATGGTCGGCAAGCACTTCCTGCCGAAGATGGAAGGGGTGCGCATTACCCTGGTGCAGCAGATCGGCACCGCCTATCTGATTGATGGCGCCCGTCAGGAGGCGCTGCCCTGGGAGGAAGGCCATCTGTTGCTTAGCAATGAGCAACTGGCCGCGTTCGCCGCCGGGCAACTGCGCCTGCAGGGTGACGTGCTGCGACTGACCCCCTGGCTGCACAAAGGCTGATGCCGATGGTGCTGTCACGTTGGTAACAGGCAGGTCAAGAAAGCAAAAAAGGAGCGATTATCGCTCCTTTTTTATTGCGTGGCGTTTGCCTTGTGAGCGCGGCTTAGCGCACTTCAATCACATCCAGCATGTCCATCTCGTCGATATCCAGCAGCGGCGCCTTTGGCATCTCGGGCGGATCAAACGCCTTGTCGCCACCATCGATGATGCCGGAGTCGCGGTTGATGCTCTTGAAGTCAAACAGCTTGTGGTCGAGCAGGTGGCTCGGGATCACGTCCTGAATGGCGGTGAACATGGTTTCGATACGACCGGGGAAGCGGCGATCCCAATCCTGCATCATCTGCTTGATGGCCTGACGCTGCAGGTTCTCCTGCGAGCCGCACAGGTTGCACGGAATGATGGGGAAGGCTTTGACGTCTGCGTAGCGGATCAGATCCTTCTCTTTGCAGTAGGCCAGCGGGCGGATCACCACGTTCTTGCCATCGTCGCTCACCAGCTTGGGCGGCATGGACTTGAGCTTGCCACCGTAGAACATGTTGAGGAACAGGGTCTCGAGGATGTCGTCGCGGTGGTGGCCAAGGGCAATCTTGGTACAACCCAGCTCCTGGGCGGTGCGGTAGAGAATACCGCGGCGCAGCCGTGAGCAGAGGGAGCAGGTGGTTTTGCCTTCCGGTACCTTCTCCTTGACGATGGAGTAGGTATCTTCCTCGACGATCTTGTACTCGATGCCGAGGGAATCCAGATACTCGGGCAGCACATGCTCGGGGAAACCGGGCTGCTTCTGATCCAGGTTGACGGCAACCAGATCGAAATGGATGGGGGCGCTGGCTTTGAGGCTCATCAGTATGTCGAGCATACCGAAGCTGTCCTTGCCGCCGGAGAGGCAGACCATGACCTTGTCGCCCTCTTCAATCATGTTGAAGTCGGCAATGGCCTGACCCACGTTGCGCCGCAGGCGCTTCTGCAGTTTGTTAAAACTGTATTTTTCTTTGGCGTTCAGCTCTTCTAGCATGCTCGTAAAACCCGGGACACAAATAAGCGCGTTATTATAGCCATGTCCCGGGGGAGGGCAAGGTGCCAGGCACCTTATGATTGATTGCGACGGCTGTCGACCGGGCAGCTGTAGTCCGCCGGTTTGAGGATCAGGATGTCGCAAGAGAGGCGGTCAATCACATGTTCGGCGGTATTGCCGAGCAAAGCTGCAGAAAGCCCGGTACGCCCGACGCAGCCCATGATCATCAATGTCGCCTTGAGCTCTTCGGCCATATCCGGCAACACCTCTTCCGGTAGCCCCTCTGCTACCCGGGTCCAGAGATGACCGATCCCGAACTTGTCGGCATGGCTTAGCAGCAGGCTTTCGTGGTGTTTGCGGATCGCCTCGTTGTAGGCGTTGGGATCAAACTCCGGCAGCTCGATGGCCACGTTGACCGGGGTGCCCGGGTAGGTGTTGACCAGATAGAGGTTGGAGCCCAGCAGCTCGGCGATGTCGCTTCCCTCCTGGGTGATCCGTTCGTTGAGCAGTTTCTGATCCGGATCGTCGCTTGAGCAGTTGATGGCGGCGATGATGTTGCCGCCCCGTTGCCAGTGACCCTCCTTGACCAGCAGCACGGGACAGGGGCATTTGCGCAGCAGGTGCCAGTCGGTGGGGGTAAAGATGAAGGTTTGCAGGAAGCTGTGATGATGAGTGGCTTTGACCACCAGATCGTGGCGCTGCTCCAGCACTTCCTGAATGACGCACTCGAAGGGGCGATTGTGCCAGACTACTTTCACCTCGCATTCGATCCCCTGTGCCCGATAGGGGGTCAGGATCTCGTCCAGCCACTCACGTCGCTGTGAAATGACGCCGTCGCGCATCTCTTGCCGCTCGTCCACCGAGAGCATGGCAGTCATTTCATACGAGAAGTCATAGATGGTGAGCAGCAGGGTCAGATGGGCGTTTTCGTCCAGCTCGGCGACTTTGACTGCCCGTTCGAGGGCGATTTGACGCTCCTCTTCTGGATTGATAACCACCAGAATATTCTGATATTTGACCATCTTCTCCTCCTTGGAAAAGTCCAATGACAGCAGAATCTTAGCCATTACAGCTTAGCGCAGGAGGAGGGTATGAGGAACGTACCGGATCACATTCCAGAGGAAAGGATCCGGCAGGGAAAGCAGGAGAAAAGCGAGAGGGTAAGCGGAAAAATCAGCCGCAGGGCGGGCGAGTAGCACCGGCCATCATGCCTAGCGCGACCTGATCCAGCACGGTAATGTATTTGCCTTTGACGCTGATGAGACCGGACTTCTGGAAGCGGCCGAGCAGACGACTGATGGTCTCAACGGTCAGCCCCAGATAGTTGCCAATGTCACCACGGGTCATGGAGAGACGGAACTCCTTGGCGGAGAAACCGCGCTCGGAGAAGCGTACCGACAGATTATGCAGGAAGGCGGCGAGGCGCTCTTCGGCATTTTTCTTGGAGAGCAGCAGGATCATCTCCTGATCGCCCATGATTTCGCTGCTCATCAGACGCATGATCTGCTGGCGCAGTTTGGGCATCTTGCCGGAGAGATCGTCCAGCACTTCAAACGGGATCTCGCACACCATGGCCGTTTCCAGCGCTTGGGCAAAGGAGGGGTGGGCCTGCTTGTTGATGGCATCAAAACCGACCAGATCGCCAGCGAGGTGGAACGCAGTGATCTGCTCATCCCCTTGCTCGGTGATGGTGTAAGACTTGATGGTCCCGGAACGGATGGCATAGAGCGATTTGAACTCATCGCCAGCCTTAAACAGCTCTTCACCCTTCTGGATCGGCTTCTTGCGCTCGATGATGCTGTCCAGCTGATCAAGCTCGTTGTCGTTCAGAGTGAAGGGAATACAGAGCTGACTGATGCTGCAATCCTGGCAATGAATTGCACAGCCACCGCTCTGGATACGTCTGCCAGGTTTCTTTTCCGGGATCATAGGCTCATACGAATAATTGATTTATATCAAACAAGTTTACCATCAACTCATCCGTTTTGGATAGGGTTTCAAAAGGAAGCAATGCCAATCCAGAAGGTATGCACCCCGAACAAAATGAGCAGCAGGGCACCGCCAAGGCGCAAACTGCGCAGGGTGAGCCAGTATCTCAGGCGATCGGCGAGCCCGCCCAACGCAAACAGGGTGGGCAGGGTGCCGAGGCCAAAAAATAGCATGATTAGCGCCCCGCCACTGGCCGAACCGGCCGCTGCGCTCCAGGTCAGCATGGAGTAGACCAGCCCGCAGGGCAGCCAACCCCACACCATGCCAAAGGGCAGTGCCTGCACAGGTGAGGTGAAGGGGAGAAACTTGCCCGCCAACGGTTTGATTCGGGGCCAAAGTCTTGCGCCGAGCCGCTCCAGCAGCAAGATCCCTTGCCACCAGCCCGCCAGATAGAGACCAAGCGCAATCATCAATAGCGCTGCCACGAGACGCAAGCCGGCAATAGCGTGTTTGCCAGCGCCCAGCTCACTGGTGGTGGCGAGCAGGCCGCCCACCAGTGCACCTGCAATCACATAGCTCAGGATCCGGCCGAGGTTGTAGTTGAGCAGATAGGCGAGCCGCCCCCAGAAGTGCTGTTTGTTGGCGGGGATCGCCATGGAGAGCGCGGCGGAGACGCCACCGCACATGCCGAAGCAGTGGGCGGAGCCTGCCAGTCCGACCAGCAGGGCCCCCAGCAGATCAAGGTTGTGGGTCATGGTCAGCAGGCTTTACGGGTTTGTGGGCAGGTTGATCTTCGTCAAACAGGATGTTGGAACCCTGCCGGTCGAGATCTTCAAACTGCTCGGAGCGAATGGCCCAGAAGAAGACGACCCCGGCGATGATCACAAACAGGATGGCGATGGGGATCAGAACAAAAATTATATTCATGAGAGGTACCTTGGCGTTCATCCTTGGCAAGCGTCCCCTATGGTAACCCTGTTCGGGCAGAGGGCCAGCCGGTATCAATTAGAAATGTGGCCTGCATCGGAGGCAGGCCACATTTTCAGCTATTTTCCGCCACCAGCCTCATCGGTTGAGGCGCATGGAGTTGGTTACCACGATGAGTGAGCTGAGCGACATGCCCGCCGCCGCCAGATAGGGGGGCAGCCAGCCGCAGGCCGCCAGCGGCAGCACCAGCAGGTTGTAACCGATGGACCAGGCGAAGTTCTCGATGATGATCTTGCGGGTACGCATTGCCAGCACTCTGGCTTCGAGCAGTCGGCACAAGTCATCGGCCAGCAAGATGGCATCGGCGCTGTTTTTCGCAAGATCGGTGCCACCGGCCATGGCAAACGAGGCGTGAGCTCCGGCCAGTACCGGGGCGTCGTTGATGCCATCGCCCACCATGATGCTGATATCCCCCTGGGCTTCCCGGGCCTTGAGGTAGGCCAGCTTGCCATCGGGTGAGACCCCCTTGACCAGCTCATCCACCCCCAGTTCCCGGGCAATCTCGTCTGCTTGCAGAGAGCTGTCACCAGTCAGCACGGTAGTTTGCAGACCTGCCGCCTTGAATGCCGCGATCAGCGCCCTGGCATCGGGGCGCAGGGTATCTTCCAGATTGAAGCGGGCCAAGACCTGCTGCTCGTCGGCCAGATAGATAGCCAGACCGCGGCCGCGCTCTTGCGCCGGATCCAGCCCAAGCCAGCGGGCACTGCCGATGCGGTAGCGTACACCCTCTACCAGCGCCGTGATGCCGTGACCGATGACCGGGGTGATCTCGCGGGCGGATGGCAGCATGGCGATGCTGTCGGCAGGTAACCGGAAGGCGCGAGCTATGGGGTGCTCGGATTGCGCCTCCATAGCCCGGGCGATGGCGAGGCAGTGCGTCTCGTCCATCTCTGCCAAGGTGGTGGTGCCTGTCAGACTGATCTCACCTGTGGTCAGGGTGCCAGTCTTGTCCATCACGATCCGGTTTGCCTTGGTCAGCACGTCCAGCACATGACCACGGCGCAGCAGAATGCCGTTGCGGGTCAGATTGGCGGTGGCCGAGGTTAGCGCCGTCGGGGTGGCCAGCGACAGGGCACAGGGGCAGGTGGCAACCAGTACGGCGAGGGTGACCCAGAACGCCTGAGCCGGTTGATGGAAGTGCCAGAAGGTCCAGACGGCGGCGGCAATGATCAGCAGCACCAGAATAAAGTGGCGCGACAGCTGATCCGCCATCTGGGCGATGGCCGGTTTATCATCGAGAGCGTGATCCTGCAGCCGCATGATCTGGGCGATCCGCGACTCTTCAATACGGTGGCTGACCCGGATCTGCAGCGGAGCATCCGTGTTGATGGTGCCGGCATAGACCTGATCGCCAGGCTGTTTGAGCAGGGGCAGCTGTTCACCGGTCAGCATGGATTCGTTGAGGCTGGCTTGCCCTTCGACAATGATGCCGTCCGCCGGTAAGGTGGCGCCAGCAAGCACCCGTACCCGATCGCCGACCTGCAAGGTCTTGGCCGCTACCTCATGTTCCCCTTCATCATCGATGCGGGTCGCCATGATGGGCACCAGTCGCGCCAGATTGGAGCTTGATTCCGACGCCTTGCGCCGGGCCCGCAACTCGAGAAAGCGCCCCAGCAGCAGGAAGAAGACGAACATGGTGATGGAGTCGTAATAGACCTCACCGGTATTGAACACAGTGGCCCACATGGAGGCGATAAAAGCCCCGATCAGCGCCAGCGACACCGACACATCCATCGACAGGTGACCCTGTTTCAGGCTGCGCCAGGCGCCCACGTAAAAGGGCTGGGCCGAATAGATCATGATGGGGGTGGAAAGTAACAGGCTTATCCACTTGAAGTAGACCATGAACTCATCTTCAACGCTGATGAAGAGATCCATGTAGAGGGCCACGGCGCACATCATCACCTGCATTGAGCCCAGCCCTGCCAGTGCCAGCCGGAACATATAGCTGCGCACCTCTTTGGCGTAGAGCGCCTCCTGTTGATGGGTCTGGAACGGATAGGCGCGATAGCCGATCTGGGCAAATCCCTTGAGGATGTCACTCAGGGAGAGCTGGTCTGGATCCCACTTGATACGGGCCCGGTGGGTGGTGGTGTTGACGTTGATGTAGTGCAGGCCGCCAAGGGTCATCAGGTGGCGCTCGATAAGCCAGGCACAGGCGGCGCAGGTGAGCCCTTCAACTGTCAGCTGGATTTCGCGAAGGGTACCACTGTCGGTGACAAACTCCTGTTGCACTTCTGCCAGATCGTAGTGGGTGAGGGCGGCCAGCTCCTCGGGCACCAGATCGCCCTTGGTGCCGGGAGCGGTGCGGTGATCGTAGTAACTGGCGAGGCCGCACTCCATGATGGTTTCTGCCACCGCCTGACAACCGGGGCAGCACATGGGGCGAACAATCCCCTTTATCTCGAGGGAATAGCCACTATTAGCGGGTACCGGCTCGCCACAGTGAAAACAGCCGGTCATGGCTTAGCGTCCTTTCGGGTCGAGTTCGACAGGGGCCAGGGTGGGCAGCTGGACGGTCTCTTGCAATCGCCACTCGTGGTCAAAGGCATCGACCCGAATGTGCCACTTGCCGACCAGCGGCTTGTCGAAATGGAGGCGATAGGTGCCGCTCGCATCGGCGGTGATCATGTGTTCGCTGTCCTGACCGGCCAAGGTCGGGTGGAACAATGAGAGATAGAGAGCTTGCCCGGCAGGAATGTCACCGCTGATGGGTTTGAGGGTCAGCTCGTTGCCGTCAACTTCCAGCCCAAAGCGGATATTGAGGGCTTCGGAGCGGTCAAACTTGCTCAAGTCCTGATTGATCTCTTTCCCTTGTTTGTAATAGTCCTCGGCCACCAGATTGACCCCATCCTTGCTGGCGATGATGGCGGTGGCGATGCTGCCGACAACGGCGGCAGTGGGGAGGGCGATGATAAACCAGGGCCAGAATTGGCGATACCACGGTTTGGATAGAGGTTGGGTCATGATTGCTACTGCCATGAAACGAATGATTAACGTGGAAGATTGTTTTTACGCAACACAAGATAACAAAAAGCCTCGAGGAGTCGAGGCTTTTTGCTGTGTAATCACGTGTTTATCACATGTTACAACGTTACGGGCGAACCTTATTTGGCAGACTGTTGATGAGACAGGCTGTAAACGTAGGAGGCCAGCAGGTGAACCTTGTCCTCACCCAGAATATCTTTCCAGGCTGGCATCACGCCGTGACGACCGTGGGTGATGGTTTGTACCACCACTTCGCGGGAGCCACCGTAGAGCCAGGTGTTGTTGGTCAGATCTGGCGCACCGACGGCAACACCGCCCTTGGCATCGGCCCCGTGGCAGGCAGCGCAGATGGCAAAGCGTGCTTCACCTTTCTTCGCTTCCACCAGGTCGACCTTGCGACCGGAGAGGCTCAGCACATAGGAGGCCACTTCCTGAACGCCATCTTTGCCGAGGATTTCACCCCAGGCAGCCATGATCCCCTGACGACCGCCCATGATGGTGGTCTTGATTTGATCAGGCTGGCCGCCCCATTGCCATTCGCTGTCGGTCAGGTTCGGGAAACCGCGACCACCGCGGGCGTCAGAGCCGTGGCACTGGGAGCAGTTCTGCAGGAACAGACGCTGACCCACTTTCAGGGCTTCCGGATCCTTGGCGATCTCGGTAATGGCACGATAGGTTTTGCCATCCGCTTCGTAGGTGAGTTCACGGAACTTGGCGCCGTAGATCTCGTCAGCCTTGGCGACCTCGCGGTCATACTCCACCGCGCGACCTTCGGCCTTGGCCGATTCGGTTGCAGCCTTGGACTCGGCCAGCGAGCGCACGTCCTGGTTGGAACTTTGCCAGCCCAACAGGCCTTTAAAGTTGCCAAGCCCCGGGAAGGCGATCAGATAGACCAGACCGGTGACGATGAAGAAGAGGAACATGTAAGTCCACCACTTCGGCAGCGGGTTGTTGATCTCCTCGATGCCATCGAAGGAGTGCCCCATCGATTTGCCTTCTTCAACACCCATCTTGTCCTTGCGGCACCACATCAGCAGCAAGAAGCAGCCGAGGATGGTTCCCAGACTGATGACAGTCACAAAAATGCTAAACAGAGTGCTCATTATTGTTTCGCTCCTGCGTTCTTTTTATCAGCACCGGGTTGCTCATCATCGGCAAAAACCAGATTGGCAGCCTCGTCGAAAGAGGTCTTGCGGCGTTTGCTGTAGGCCCAGACGATGATGCCAATCATGATGGCCATCAACAGCAGGGTATACAGACCGCGAAATGTGCCGTAGTCCATTTTCGCCTCCTTATTTCAGGGCATGACCCAGTGATTGCAGATAGGCCACCAGCGCATCCAGCTCGGTTTTGCCCTTGACGGCTTCGCCTGCACCCTGAATATCGGCGTCGGTATAGGGCACACCGAAGTGATCGCGGAACAGCGCCAGCTTCTTGGCCGTCATCTCACCGGTCAGCACATTGGTATCAAGCCAGGGGTAGGCGGGCATGTTGGATTCCGGTACCACATCGCGCGGGTTGATCAGGTGAACCTTGTGCCACTCGTCGGAGTAGCGGCCACCGACACGGGCCAAGTCCGGACCAGTACGCTTGGAGCCCCACAGGAAGGGGTGCTCCCAGACGCTCTCACCGGCGACCGAGTAGTGACCGTAACGCTCGGTTTCGGCACGGAACGGACGGATCATCTGGCTGTGGCAGTTGGTGCAGCCTTCGCGAATGAAGATGTCGCGTCCTTCCATCTGCAGAGCGGTGTAGGGCTTGAGGCCCTCCACCGGCTCGGTGGTTTGCTTTTGGAAGAACAGCGGAGTGATTTCAACCAGGCCCCCCAGACTGATGGCGAAGATGATGCCGACCACCAGCATGGGTACGCTTTTTTCAAATATTTCGTGACGGTTATTGTTGCTCATGGGTTGACCTCTTCAATCATGCTGGCTGGGCGACAGGTTCCAGAGAACCTTTGGGCGCAGTGATGGTGCGATAGGCGTTGTAAGCCATCAGCAACATGCCGGTGACGAAGAAGCAGCCACCCAGGAAGCGCACGAAATAGAAGGGATAGGATGCCTGCAACGCTTCAACGAAGCTGTAGGTCAGGGTGCCGTCTTCGTTGACTGCACGCCACATCAGGCCCTGCATCACGCCGGAAATCCACATGGCAACGATGTAGAGCACGGTGCCCACGGTCGCCAGCCAGAAGTGAACGTTGATCAGTTTGACGCTGTACATCCGGCCCTGGCCGAACAGGTTCGGGATCAGGTGATAGACAGCACCGATGGAGACCATGGCAACCCAACCCAGCGCACCGGAGTGCACGTGACCGACGGTCCAGTCGGTGTAGTGGGAGAGGGCGTTGACGGTTTTGATCGCCATCATCGGGCCTTCGAAGGTCGACATGCCGTAGAAAGAGAGAGAGACGATCAGGAAGCGCAGGATGGGGTCATAACGCAGTTTGTGCCAGGCACCGGAGAGGGTCATGATACCGTTGATCATGCCGCCCCAGGAGGGGACAAACAGGATCAGGGACATCACCATGCCCAGCGACTGAGCCCAGTCAGGCAGTGCGGTGTAGTGCAGGTGGTGCGGACCGGCCCAGATATAGAGGGAGATCAGCGCCCAGAAGTGCACGATGGAGAGGCGATAGGAGTAAACCGGACGACCGGCCTGCTTGGGTACGAAGTAGTACATCATCCCCAGGAAGCCGGCGGTCAGCAGGAAGCCTACCGCGTTGTGGCCATACCACCACTGCACCATGGCGTCCATGGCGCCGGAGTACATGGAGTAGGACTTCATGCCGGAGAGGGGCACTTCCATGTTGTTGACAATGTGCAGCACCGCAACGGTGATGATGAAGGCGCCGAAGAACCAGTTCGCCACATAGATGTGGGAGGTAGTGCGCTTCATCAGGGTGCCGAAGAAGACGATGGCATAGGCGACCCATACCACAGTGATGGCGATATCAATCGGCCACTCCAGCTCGGCATACTCTTTGGCGGAGGTGTAACCCAGCGGCAGAGAGATGGCGGCAGAGAGGATGATTGCTTGCCAGCCCCAGAAGACGAAGGTTGCCAGCGGGCCACCAAACAGTCTGGTTTGACAGGTGCGCTGCACCACGTAAAACGAGGTGGCCATCAGTGCACTGACGCCGAAGGCGAAGATCACTGCGTTGGTATGGAGGGGCCGCAGACGACTGTAAGTCAGCCACGGGGTCTCGAAGTTGAGGGCAGGCCAGATCAACTGGGCTGCGATCAGTACGCCAACCGACATGCCGACAATTCCCCAGACAATCGTCATGACGGTAAACTGGCGAACAACGGTGTAGTTGTACTCAGGATGGTTAGTTGTATGGCTCATCGTTATATTCCGCTTCCGATGCTGCTGTTGTTTGGTTTTGTATCCGGAGGACCGGACTGGCTTCATCAGCCACCGCCGACCAGTTGTTAACATCTGTTAACGAAAGGAAAAGCAAAAGATGGCTAAATGAAAACTGCATGGGAATGATACTGAAGTGACAGGTAAAATAACAGTATAAACAGTGATATATTTGGCTCCGTCCGGTCTCGATATGGCAGTTTTTTACCTTGTTCGAGATCACAAAAAACTATTTTAATTGCATCTTAATCGGGCTGTTTTTGATGAAAGAGAGACTTACCGCACGTAAAGTTTTGCACCTCGTACTGGTATTGGCGCTGTTATTGGCGCTGATGGCCTATCGCACCTGGTTTTCGGCCGATAACAGCGTCTCTGCTGACCAGAAAAAAGATCAAATTTGTGATCTTTCCCACACCCCTTGCAGCGCGCTGATTGGTGACAAGCCACTGACGGTCGCCATCAAGGAATTACCGCTGCGCGCCGAACATGACTTTGCCATCGCTATTACCGGCGGCGATCCGGCCATCAAGCCGGTGAAAGCGACACTCGAAGGCAAAGATATGTTTATGGGCACCATTCCGGTGAGCTTTGAAGAAATAGACGGACAGTGGCAGGGGGTGACCCAGGTGGGGAGCTGTACATCACCCATCATGATCTGGTTGTTAAATATCGAGTGGAGTAATGGTCAACGCCAGCAATTGGCGCTTTCCGTTGCCCGGGAATAACGGCACAAGAGGTGGGGAGTGGAAAAAATATTTGAAATTTCCCGGCCAGGCGTTACCTTCCCCAAACCATCAGGGAGTGAAGTTCATTTAATCATGATTGAAAAACAACCGTTTTATCGCACCCTCAACCAGCAGGCCAAGGCGCTGCTGGAGGGGGAAACCGATCTGATTGCCAATCTGGCCAACCTCTCCGCACTGCTGAATCAAGAGCTGGCGGAGATCAACTGGGTCGGTTTTTATCTGTTGCAGGGCGAGACCCTGGTATTGGGGCCATTTCAGGGTAAACCTGCCTGCGTGCGGATCCCGGTCGGCCGCGGGGTGTGTGGTACGGCAGTGGCAGAGGGGAGAACCCAGCTCATTGACGATGTCCACCAGTTCGACGGTCACATCGCTTGTGATGGCGCGAGCAACTCGGAAATCGTGATCCCGGTTCGCCGTGGTGGCGAGATCATCGGGGTGCTCGATATCGACAGTCCGATTTTTAACCGTTTCGACCAGCAAGACCGGATTGGCCTCGAAGAAACGGTGCAAATTTTGGAAAGCATGCTCTAAGTCATTGCTAGATGGTTCGCAAAAGGCCCCAAGCTCTCTATAATGGGGCCTTTGTTGTGCTCGGGACGTGCCCGTGCGTTTATATGAAAGCCAAGGTTATACATGGAAAACACTGAGAAGCTGAAGAACAGTAAAGAGATCGTTGCCTACCTGGTCGAGAAATTCCCGGCCTGCTTCGTTGCTGAAGGAGAGGCCAAGCCGCTCAAGATTGGCATCTTCCAGGATTTGGCCGAGCGTCTTGCTGACGATGCCAGAGTCTCCAAGACCATGCTGCGTTCCGCACTGCGTCAATACACCTCCAGCTGGCGCTACCTGCACGGTCTCAAAGCTGGCCAGGCTCGCGTTGATCTGGATGGCAACCCGGGCGAGCTGCTGACCGAAGAGCACATCGAGCACGCCAAGCAAGCTCTGAAAGAGAGCAAAGAGCGCGTATTCGCCAGCCGTCGTACCAATACCAAAGAGAAGGATGAGAAGGCCAAGAAGCCCCGTCGTCCTGCTGTGCGCAAAACCGAGAAAGCTGATGTAGCTGTCAAGCCGAAAGCTGCCGCCAAGGCACCGGTCGCTGACGCTCCGCTGGTTAAAGTGGATGCCGCTACGCTGAAAGTGGGCCAGGATGTGCGCGTCGTTATGGGTAAATTCCCGGTTCCGGCAACCATCAAGGAAGTAACCAAGGACGATGTACAGGTCCAACTGCAGACCGGCATGATGGTGCGGGTCAAATCAGAGCACTTGGTTCTCTAAGGAGACAAATGTTGAAGCATGGCGTAATTCGTTTTTCCCTCGTTGCCTGTAGCCTGGCGCTTGCCGGGCTTGCACAGGCCATCGAGCCGGTGCTCAAGGAGAGTGATTTGCCTGTGTTGGCTCAAGAGAGCCAACATGCTACGGCCAGCAAGCGAATTACCAATCTGTTTACCCGCTCGCACTATAAACAGTTCAAGCTGGACGATGCCTTTTCCTCCGTGATTTTCGATAAATATCTGGAGAATCTGGACTACAGCCGCAACCTGTTTTTGGCCTCTGATATCAGCCGTTTTGAAAAGTACCGTAACGGTTTTGACACCGACCTCGAAAGAGGCCGTTTGGCTCCCGCCTACGAGATGTTCAACCTGAGTCAGCAGCGGCGTTATGAGCGGTTCGAATACGCCCTCAAACTGCTTGATACTCCTTTCGATTTTACCCAGACCGACAACTATGTGTTTGATCGGGAAGGGGCGGCTTGGCCCAAAGATGAAGCAGAGCTCAACGAGCTGTGGCGTCAGCGGGTCAAGTTCGATGCCCTGAGTCTCAAGCTCAGCGGCAAGGAGTGGCCCGAGATCAAGGAGCTGCTTGGCAAGCGTTACAACAACGCCATCAAGCGGATGTCCCAGACCGAGAGCGAGGATGTCTTCCAGCTCTTCATGAACTCCTTCGCTCGCGCCATCGAACCGCACACCAGTTACCTCTCACCGCGCAGTGCCGATCGTTTCAACACCGAGATGAACCTCTCGCTGGAGGGGATTGGTGCCGTGTTGCAGGCGGAAGATGACTTTACCGTCATCCGTTCTCTGGTGCCCGGTGGCCCGGCTGCCAAATCCAACCACCTCAAACCCGATGACAAGATCACCGGGGTAGGGCAGGAAGATGGCAAGATTGTCGATGTGATCGGCTGGCGTCTTGATGACGTGGTCGAGCTCATCAAGGGACCCAAGGGAAGCAAGGTCAAGCTGGAGATCCAGCGCGGCAAGGGCGCAACCGCCAAGACCGAGCAGATCGAGCTGACCCGCGACAAGGTGCGCCTTGAAGACCGTGCTGCCAAGTCCAAGGTGATTAACGCCGAAGGCAAGAAGATTGGGGTCATCGAGATCCCGAGTTTCTACGTCAATCTGCACGATGACGTGATCAAAGAGCTCTCCAGCCTGAACAAGAAGAAGATCGATGGTCTGATCATCGATCTGCGCGGTAACGGCGGTGGCGCCCTGACCGAAGCCTCCGCCCTGAGCGGTCTCTTCTTTGCCAGCGGTCCCGTGGTGCAAATTCGTGATCACATGGGCCGTATCACGGTCAATGGCGATGACGATGGCAACGTCTACTACGGCGGCCCGATGTCGGTGATGATCGACCGCTACAGTGCCTCGGCCTCCGAGATCTTCGCTGCTGCCATGCAGGATTATGGCCGCGCCCTGATCCTGGGTGAAAACTCGTTCGGCAAGGGGACGGTGCAGCAGCATCGCAGTCTCGCCAAGGTCTATGACTTCTACGAGCAGCCGCTGGGTCACGTGCAGTACACCATCGCCAAGTTCTACCGGATCGACGGTGGCAGCACCCAGAACAAGGGGGTTGCGCCGGATATCAGCTTCCCGACACCGGTTGCTCCGGAAGAGACGGGCGAAAGCCGTGAGTTCAATGCGTTGCCGTGGGACAAGATTGCCTCCGCCAACTACGAGAAACTCGGCAACTTCGCCAGCGTATTGCCCAAGTTGCAGGCGGCGCACGATGCCCGGATCGCCAAGGATCCCGAGTTTGCCTATGTGATGCAGGACATCGCCGACTACAAGGAGGAGAAAGACAAGAAGTCGGTCTCCCTCAACGAGGCGGAGCGTGTTGCAGAGCAGGCGAAACAGGATGAGAAAGCGCTCAAACGTACCAACGAACGTCTGGCACGTCTTGGCAAGCCGGCGGTGAAGAGTCTGGATGAACTGCCCGCTGATTTTGAAGCGCCCGATGAGTATCTCATCGAAGCGGCCAATATCACGGCGGATCTGGCCAAGGTCAGCAAACGCAGCTGACAAGGCGACCTCCAATGCACAAGGGCGACTGCGGTCGCCCTTTCTTTTTGTCTGGCGTATCTGACGTAATGCCAAATTGTTTGACCCCGCCAGTTGGTTGTGACAGCCTCTTTCTCGCCTTTAACAAGCGTGGAAGCAGACAATAATGACCGATCACTCCCAGGCCATGACGGCCAAATATCGCCAGGATTATCAGGCGCCGCTCTACTGGATCGACACCATCGACCTCGATTTCCAACTGCAGGAGCTGCTGACCCAGGTCACCGCCATCACCCGCATTCGTCGCAACGGCGAGCACAATGCGCCGCTCGTCCTCGATGGTGAACAGCTGACCCTCAAGAGCGTTGCCATCGATGGCATTCCCTGTGACCATTACGAGCAAGGCGAGAGCAGTCTGACCCTGTTCAACCTGCCGGCCGAATGTGTGCTGACCATTGTCACCCTGCTGGATCCGGCCGCCAACACCGCCCTGGAAGGGCTTTACAAGTCAGGCGATGCCTACTGCACCCAGTGTGAAGCGGAAGGCTTTCGCCGCATCACCTATTATCTGGACCGCCCCGACATTCTGGCGCGTTACAGCACCCGCATTACCGCCGACAAAGCCCAGTTCCCCTTCCTGCTCTCCAACGGCAACAAGGTCGATAGCGGTGATCTGGATGGCGGCCGTCACTTCGTGCAGTGGCAGGATCCTTTCCCCAAACCCAGCTACCTGTTTGCGCTGGTGGCCGGTGATTTCGATGTGGAGCGCAGCCACTACACCACCAAGAGCGGCCGCAAGGTGGCCCTCGAGATCTTCGTCGACAAGGGCAACCTCGATCGCGCCGGTTTTGCCATGGAGAGCCTCATCAACTCCATGCGTTGGGACGAGCAGCGTTTCGGCCTTGAGTATGATCTCGACATCTACATGATCGTTGCGGTGGACTTCTTCAACATGGGCGCCATGGAGAACAAGGGGCTCAATATCTTCAACTCCAAGTTCGTGCTAGCCAATCCGGCCACCGCTACCGATGGCGACTACCACGGTATCGAACGGGTGATCGGTCACGAATATTTCCACAACTGGACCGGCAACCGCGTTACCTGTCGTGACTGGTTCCAGCTCAGCCTTAAAGAGGGGCTGACCGTGTTCCGGGATCAGGAGTTCTCCTCCGATCTGGGTTCACGCGGCGTCAACCGCATCAACAATGTGCGTACCGTGCGTGGTCCGCAGTTTGCCGAGGACGCCGGCCCCATGGCACACCCGATCCGCCCGGATGTGGTGATCGAGATGAACAACTTCTACACCCTGACCGTTTATGAAAAAGGGTCGGAAGTGATCCGCATGATGCACACCCTGCTGGGGGAAGATGCCTTCCAGGCCGGTATGCGTCTCTACTTCGAGCGTCATGACGGCTCGGCCGCCACCTGCGATGATTTCGTGCAGGCGATGGAGGATGCTTCCGGTGTGGATCTCGGTCGTTTCCGTCGCTGGTACAGTCAGTCCGGCACCCCCGAGCTGACCGTGACCGACGAGTATGATGCCGCCAGCGGTATCTATCGCCTTCATGTGAGCCAGCACACCCCGCCGACTCAGGATCAACCGCAGAAGCTGCCGCTGCATATTCCCCTCGATATCGAGCTCTATGACGAGAAGGGGGCCGTCATCCCGTTGCAGTATCAGGGAAAGGCCATCGGCAACGTGCTCGATGTGCTGGAAGCGGAGCAGACCTTCGAATTCGATCAAGTGCCGGTCAAGCCGGTTCCTTCTCTGCTTCGGGACTTCTCTGCGCCGGTCAAGCTGCACTATGACTACAGCGACGAAGCGCTAGCCTTTCTGATGCGCTTTGCCCGCAACGAGTTTGCCCGCTGGGATGCGGCCCAGATGCTGATCAACAAAGCGGTCATCGACGGGGTGGCGCGGGTCCAGCACGGGCAGGGGGTTGAGCTCTCCCAAACCCTGCTGGCAGCATTCGTCGCCATTCTGGACGACAGCGATCTCGATTTGGCCCTCAAGGCGGAGATCCTGGCGCTGCCCGGTGAGGCGACCCTGGCCGAGCTATTCGAGGTGGCCGATATCGATGCCATCCATCAGGTACGCGACGCGATCCACACCCGTCTTGCCGAGGCCTTTGGTGCGCGCTTGGCGGCAACCTATCAGAGCCTGCGTCTGAATGGTTATCAGGTGGTGCATGCCGATATGGCCAAGCGAGCCCTCAAAGGGGTAGTGCTCGGTTATCTGGCGGCGCTGGATGCGGAGCATGCCGATGCGCTGGTGCGCGAGCAGTATGCAACTGCCGACAACATGACCGACACCCTGGCGGCGTTGCAGGTGGCCAACGGCTATCTGTTGCCATGCCGTGCCGCGCTGCTGGCCGATTTTGAAGGCAAGTGGGCCAAGGATGGACTGGTGCTGGACAACTGGCTGCGGCTGATTGGCAGCAAACCGGCTGCCGATGTGCTGAGTGAAGTGAAACAGGCGATGAATCACCCCACTTTCAGTATTCGCAATCCGAACCGGCTGCGGGCGCTGATCGGCAGCTTCGCCATGAGCAATCAGGTGCAGTTCCATGCGGTGGATGGCAGTGGTTACCGCTTCCTGACCGATCTGCTGATCGAGCTCAACGAGGTCAATCCGCAGGTGGCCTCCCGCCTCATCACTCCGCTTATCCAGTTCAAGCGACTGGATGAGGTGCGAAAGGCCCTGATCCGCGCCGAGCTGACCCGTCTTGCCAACCTTGAGGGGCTGGCACGGGATCTGTTCGAGAAGGTCAGCAAGGCGCTACAGCAGTAAGTGTCGACGGGGCAGGGGCGTGAATGCGCCTGCCCCTATTGTGTGATTTGTCGTGTGATCAGGAGCAAGCGTGAAGCAGTTTACTTTTCGGCTCTCATTGAGCAGTGACGAGGTGATGCTGATGTATCAGGGCCATGCCAGACGGCTGGTAGTGCGCAGCGAACAGGGATTGACCCTGGAACTTGGCATAGAAAAAATACGCCCCTTTGTCGCCATCAATGGTGTGCATGGCTACTTTCGGCTGAAAACCCAGGACGATTACCGCTTTATCAGTCTCGAACGCATAAATTAACAAAAATCGAACAGATTACCGACTGTTTATCTGCTTTATGTCACTATCTATCCGGTAAACTAGCATAAAGGTAGTGGGAATTTCTGTATTTTGGGTTTTTTACAAAATTTCTCACAGTTTAAGCCGTGATCTGCACCTTGTTTTTAACATCTTGTTAGCACCTTTCCTCGCCTTCCCTTAGCCAAGCCATTACACTTCGCAACAACTCTGCACCAGCGGGTAACCAGGGTGGTTGCCTCTGCGTCGGTGGTTAATGTCGTCCGATAAGGAATATAGAAATGGCATTGAAAGACGCCCCTACCTCAGTTCTGCTCGAAAACGTTCTCAGCCTGATCCATCAAAAGTTGCCCAAAAACAGCGCCTCTCTGGTCGAGCGCTTCGTTGCCAAGTTCTACGGCAACATGGCGAGCTCCGACCTGCACGATCGCAATGACAGCGATCTCTACGGCGCGGCCCTGAGCCTGTGGAATGCCCTCAATCAGCGCAGCGGTACCGATCCCTACATCCGGGTCTACAATCCCGAGCTGACCCGTCACGGCTGGCAATCGCCCCATACCATCGTCGAGGTGATCCTGCAGGACTCCCCCTTCCTGGTCGACTCCATACGGATGGCGCTCAAGCGACTCAATATCACTGCCCACATGATGCTGCACCAACCGCTGCACCTCATTCGTGGTGCGGCTGGCAAGATTGATGCCATTCTGGAGCTCGACAACACCGACGGGCAGACCTCGGTTGAAACGGCATTCCTTATCGAGATCGATCACCTCACCAGCGAGGAGCAGATGGCCGCGCTGGCTGCCGAGCTCAACTCCGTGGCCGGTGAAGTGGCGCTGGCAGTCGGCGACTGGCAGCCGATGCTGGCCAAGCTCAATGAGATCATCGACGAACTGCCCAAGCGCAAGCACCCGGTCAGCAAGGAGGAGGTGGCCTCCTGCGTTGCTTTCCTCAAATGGGTAGCTGCCCACAACTTTACCCTGATGGGGTATCGTCGTTACGACGTCAAGGCTGTGGAGGGGGATCACGAGATCCTGCCGCAGGCGAGCTCCAGCCTGGGTCTGATGAAGAACTCCATCAAGGAGGTGGGCCAGCGCCTTGGCAACATGCCTGCCAGCGCCCGTCATGCCGCTCTGAGTTCTGACCTGCTGATCCTCACCAAATCCAACAGCAAGTCTCGGGTGCACCGTCCGGCTTATGTGGATTACATCGGCATCAAGCGCTTTGACGAGCATGGCAAGGTGATCGGGGAAGATCGCTTCATTGGCCTCTACGCCTCTTCCATCTACAACACCAGCGCGACCCAGATCCCGCTCATCAGCCATCGTCTCGAACGCATCATGGCGGCCTCCGGTCATGAGAAGGGCTCCCACGCCTACAAGGCGCTGCTGAACGTGCTGGAAACTTATCCCCGTGACGAACTGATCCAGGCTCGTGAAGAGGAGCTGTTGGCCACCGGTCTTGGGGTGCTGGAGATGCAGGAGCGTGACATGCTGCGGCTATTCGTGCGCCGGGATGTCTATGGTCGTTTCTTCTCTTGCATGGTCTATGTCACCAAGGAGCGCTACAACACAGCGCTGCGTATCAAGACCCAGCAAATTTTGCAGAAATATTTTGGCAGCAATGAAGAGGTGGAGTTCAACGTCTACTTCACCGAAGGCGTGCTGGCGCGGACCCACTACATAGTGCGGGTCAACAACAACAACGTGGATGTGGATGTGAACGAAGTACAGAACAACCTGATTGAAGCGGCCCGCAGCTGGGACGACAGACTCGACTCCGTGCTGCTTTCCCATTATGGCGAGGCCCGTGGTAACGAGTTGCGCCGCCGTTTCAGCACTGCATTCCCTCGCGCTTACAAAGAAGATGTGCTGCCTGGCTCGGCCGTGGCCGATATCATGGCGCTCGATAACCTGAGCGAAGCCGAGCCGCTGGGCATGCTGTTCTACCGCGCGCAGGAGGAGGAGAATGACCGTCGGGTACGGCTCAAGCTGTTCCATCGCACCGAGCCCATTCACCTCTCCGATGTGCTGCCGATGCTGGAGAACATGGGGCTGCGGGTGATCGGCGAGACCCCGTATCAGGTACGCACTCCGGGCGGTGATCTGTTCTGGATCCTCGACTTCTCCATGCTGCTGCATGGCGAGCAGCCCTTTGATCTGGCCCAGAGTCAGCAGCGCTTCCAGCAGGCGTTTGCCGCCATCTGGAACAAGCAGCTGGAAGATGATGGCTTCAACCGGCTGGTATTGGGGGCGGGTCTCACCGGCCGTCAGGTCTCGGTGCTGCGCGCCTATGCCAAATACATGCGCCAGACCGGCGTCTCCTTCAGCCAGTCCTATATCGAAGAGACCCTGACCCGTTACCCTGATATCGCCCAGCTGCTGTTTGCTCTGTTCGAACATCGCCTCGACCCCGCAGGCAAACAGGACGCCAAGGCAGAAGCCAAGCTGCACGAAGAGCTTGCCGCCAAGCTGGATCAGGTGGCCAACCTGGACGACGATCGCATCATTCGCCGCTATGTGGAGATGATCGACGCCACCCTGCGCACCAACTACTACCAGCTGGACAAGGCGGGCAACATCAAGCCCTACATCTCCTTCAAACTGGCTCCCTCCAGCATCACCGACATGCCGCTGCCGCTGCCGAAATTCGAGATCTTCGTCTATTCGCCACGGGTGGAAGGGGTGCATCTGCGCTGGGGCAAGGTTGCCCGTGGCGGCCTGCGCTGGTCCGATCGCAAAGAGGACTTCCGCACCGAAGTATTGGGTTTGGTCAAAGCCCAACAGGTGAAGAACACCGTCATCGTGCCGGTGGGGGCAAAAGGCGGCTTCTACTGCAAACAGATGCCGGTGGGGGCAACCCGCGCCGTCATTCAGGAGGAGGGCAAGGCCTGCTATCGCCTGTTTATTCGCGGTCTGCTCGATGTGACTGACAACATCATCGGCGGCGAGGTGATCCCGCCCAAATCCGTGGTACGCCACGATGAGGATGACTACTACCTGGTGGTCGCCGCCGACAAGGGCACTGCCACTTTCTCGGATATCGCCAACGAGATCAGCCTCGAATACGGTCACTGGCTCGGCGATGCGTTCGCCTCCGGCGGCTCGGTCGGTTACGACCACAAGAAGATGGGCATCACCGCCCGTGGTGCCTGGGAGTCGGTCAAGAGGCATTTTCGTGAAATTGGCGTCAACTGCCAGACCACCGATTTTACCTGCGTCGGCATCGGCGACATGGCGGGCGACGTGTTCGGCAACGGCATGTTGCTCTCCGAGCACACCCGGCTGGTGGGCGCGTTCAACCACATGCACATCTTCGTTGACCCGACCCCGGATGCGGCCAAGAGCTTTGTCGAACGCCAGCGCCTGTTCGATCTGCCGGGTTCCAGCTGGGATGACTACAACCGCGAGCTGATATCACAAGGGGGCGGCATCTTCCTGCGCTCGGCCAAGTCCATCAAGCTGAGCCCGGAAATGCAGACCCTGCTCGGCACCGACAAGGCCAGCATGGCGCCGAACGAGCTGATCAAGGCACTGCTTTGCCTCAATGTCGATCTGCTGTGGAACGGCGGCATCGGCACCTACGTGAAGAGCGCTCGCGAGAGCGATGGGGAAGTGGGCGATCGCAGCAATGACGCATTGCGGGTCAATGGTCGCGATTTGCGGGCCCGCATCGTGGGCGAGGGGGGTAACCTCGGCTTCACCCAGCTCGGTCGGGTGGAGTACGCCAGTCAGGGCGGTCGCATCAACACCGATTTTACCGACAACGTCGGCGGGGTGGACTGCTCCGATAATGAGGTGAATATCAAGATCCTGCTCAACCAGTTGGTGACGGCAGGGGATCTGACCCTCAAGCAACGTAACCAGATGCTGTATGAGATGACCGACGACGTGGCGCAGATCGTGATCACCAACGCCTATCGCCAGTCCCAGTCCATCTCGGTCACCAGCTTCCGCGGCTCTGAACAACTCAAAGAGCAACAGCGCTTTATTCAGGGGCTGGAGCGGGAAGGCAAGCTCGACCGTGCGCTGGAGTTCCTGCCATCTGATGAGGAGCTTTCCGAACGGATGGCGGCAGGGCAGGGACTGACCCGCCCCGAGTTGGCGGTTCTGGTGGCCTACGGCAAGATGGTGCTGAAAGAGCAGCTCAACTGCCCGGAAGTGACCGACGAGCCCTTCCTCGCCAACATGCTGGTCACCAGCTTCCCGGCCAAAGTACAGCAGCAGTTTGGTGCCCAGCTGGCCGATCACCCGCTACGCGGCGAGATCATCGCTACCCGGGTGGCCAATATGTTGGTCAACGACATGGGGCTCAACTTCGCCAGCCGGATGAAGGACGAGACCGGTGCATCGGTGGCGGAAGTGGCCTGCTGCTTCGCCATGGCCCGCGAAGTGTTTGGCATGAACCAGTTGTGGCGCGATATCGAAGGGTGCGACAACTTGGTGGATGCCCAGACTCAGCTCGAGCTGATGTTCTACAGCCGCCGCATTGTGCGCCGTGCCACCCGCTGGTTCCTGCGTGCCCGCAATCGCAGCTGGAGCATTAGCGAGAACATCGCCTTCTTCCGTCCGGCGTTCGAGACCTTAGGGAAGCACCTCTACGAGGTGATGGATGAGAGCGAAGTGGCCGAGCATCGTCAGGCTGTTGCCAAGTGGATGGAGAAACATGTGCCGGAGGCCATTGCCCGTCAGGTCGCCCATATGAGCAGCCTCTTCTCCAGCCTGGATCTGGCGCAAATTGCCGCGGAGCACAAGACCGATATCCTGCGCGCCGCCAACGTTTACTATCGCCTCGGTGCCAAACTGGATCTGCATTGGTTCCTTGACCAGATCAACCATCAGCCGGTCGGCAACCACTGGCAGGCGATGGCGCGAGCCTCCTTCCGCGAAGATCTGGACTGGCAGCAACGCAGTCTCACTTCTGTGGTACTGGAAGGGTGCAAAGATCAGGGAGAATGCGCTACCATACTGGCCGACTGGATTTCGGAGCATGAGCAACTCTTGTCCCGTTGGACCCACATGTTGGCCGACTTCAAGACCACCAGTACCCACGAGTTCGCCAAGTTCTCGGTGGCCTTGCGAGAGTTGAACCTGCTCCAGTTGAATTGTCGGGCACTTTAATTGCCAGATTAAGGCATGACACCGACATTACACCCAAAGCCTCGGCCAGTTGCCGGGGCTTTCTTTAAGGAGCAAAGATGTTGTACCCCATCGCCAGGCATTTCCTGTTCAAACTCAATCCCGAACAGGCTCACGATCTCTCCATGAAATATTTGCCCCGCCTTCTCGGTACGCCACTCGATTGTTTCTTCCGCCAGAATTTGCCGAAACGCCCCGTCACTGTCATGGGGCTTTCTTTTGCCAATCCGGTGGGATTGGCGGCCGGTCTGGATAAAGATGGTGAGTGCATTGAAGCGCTGGGCGCCATGGGATTTGGCTTTATCGAAGTCGGTACCGTCACCCCCAGACCTCAGTGCGGCAATGACAAGCCCCGCCTGTTCCGGGTTATTCCGGCAGAGGGGATCATCAACCGGATGGGATTCAACAACAAGGGGGTTGATCATCTGGTGGCCAAGGTAAAAGAGGCCAAATATCAGGGGATCATCGGCATTAATATCGGCAAGAACAAAGACACTCCCATCGAACAGGGCAAGGATGATTACCTGATCTGCATGGACAAGGTTTATGATCATGCCGGTTATATTGCCGTCAATATCTCTTCCCCCAACACCCCGGGTTTACGTTCGCTGCAATATGGCGAGGCGCTGGATGAATTGCTGGCCGCCCTCAAGGTGCGTCAGCAAGAGCTGGCCGCCCAATATAAAAAGTATGTGCCGCTGGCGGTTAAAATTGCCCCGGATTTAAGCCTTGAAGAAATAGATCAGGTGGCCGCTTCGCTGGTGCGTAATGGCATTGATGGGGTTATCGCCACCAATACCACCCTCGAGCGCGAGATGATTTATGACATGCCCCACGCCGGTGAAGCGGGTGGCTTGAGCGGTCGTCCGCTGCAGCACAAGAGTACCGAGGTGATCCGTCATCTGGCCAAGGCGCTCAATGGTGCTCTGCCAATTATCGGTGTGGGTGGTATTGATAGTGCCATGGCCGCCCGTGAAAAATTGGCCGCCGGTGCCAGTCTGGTACAAATTTATAGCGGCTTTATTTATAAAGGGCCGGGGTTGGTCAAAGAGATTGTGACCAATATTTAAGAAATAGATGGCGGAGCCCTTTATTTGACGTTGCTGATTTCCTGCATATGGAATAAAGTCAACTGGTAATTATCAAGTAAGGGCTCCAACATGTTTATCCAACCGACCGATAGCTGGCAATGGCACTATGATGCCCAGAGTGACCGTCTGATGTTGGACCTGTCTGATAACATGTTATTTGCTACCGAGTATAAAGGGCGACAATTGGTGCCCAGCTCATTTGCAACCCAGCCTTTTTGTGTTGATGATGCCGCCCTCTATTATCAGTTGATGGATAAAGCAGCCGAACTTGAGTGGAGTATTCCCCATCAGGTTCAGTTGGTGCTTAATGCCATCGCGGTCAGTCGTTTTTATAAACCTTTGATGCCGCAAAGCTGGTTTTTTAGTGAACAGCATCCGCAAGTGATCCCGCAAAACGGTGATCTGGTCCTGATGAATACACCTCATGGCAACGGCGAATTTATGGTCATTGAGGCAGGGGATCAGGCTAGCGTCTGTTTGAACCTCACAGCCGATCTGGTATTGACCACCAGTAAAACCTTGCCGCGTTTCGGGGTAATCAAGGTGATGAATAACCGGATGAAACAGCGCATTACCGTGACCGAGCAATATCGTCAGGTCAGTTGATATATTTTCATCAATCTTTTTATCTCTGTGGTTACACCGCTGCCTGTTTTTACTGTTGTCACCTCAATCGCGCCTCGTTTCTGATACTTCATTGATCCGCGAACATCTTGCCCATTCTCATTGATCTTCATGGTTGTGATCCAGCCTCTTTTGAGGCTTGTTACATCCACTTGCACCCTGTGTTCTGACCCACGCAGTATCTTGGTCTTCCGTGCTGTAAGCATGGTGTCTCCCTCTTGTTTCGTTCTGCTTGCGTAGTGCCTCCACCTCGCTATCAACATATCACTCACTGAAGCGATTTTCTTCATACGACATTTTATGCTTGAAACGAGAGCTATTCTCACTTACATTTTGTTATAACATAACAAAATGGAGTTGCCATGAAGCCTCATATTCATCCTGATTATCGTTTGGTGCTGTTCCATGACACTGCGGCAGATGCCTTTTTCCTGGTCGGTTCAACCATCAAGAGCGATCGCCGCTATACGTGGCAAGACGGGAAGGAGTATCCCTATGTATCGCTCGATGTTTCCAGCCAGTCGCACTCGTTCTATACCGGCAAGCAGAAGCAGGTATCGAGCGAGGGGAGTGTGGCCCGTTTCAACAAGCGCTTTGGTGCATTTTCAAGCAAGAAGGAGTCCTGAATGCAGGTCGTCTGTTCACTCAAATCCGCACGGGCGCGTCATCCCGATTGTCAGTTGGTGCGCCGTCGGGGCAAATTGTTCGTGATTTGCAAAAGCAATCCCCGTTTCAAGGCTCGTATGAAGTGATCCGCTAAATGATGTCTGGCCCCATGATCTCGCCATCGGGTAGTCATGGGGCCTTTTACCTTTTCGCCACCTATCAATCTGTTTCCATCCTGCTGTTTGCGCCGACTTTTGCATGCTCCAGCCCGCCTGATGAGGTATAATGCGGCACTATTTTTATGGGTTCCCCGTGAGCGTGATGAAAGAATTTTTTGCAACCTGCCCCAAGGGGCTGGAAAACCTGTTGGCCGACGAGCTGACCACCTTGGGCGCAGAGCAGGTCCGTGAGACCGTGGCTGGCGTCCACTTCAAAGGCGAACTGGCGATTGGCTACAAGGCCTGCCTGTGGAGCCGTTTTGCCTCCCGTATCGTGCTGGTGCTCTCCGAATTCCAGATGAACGACGATCTGGATCTCTATCTGGGCGCCCACACCATCCCCTGGGAAGAGCACTTCTCCGGTACCTCTACCATCGCGGTGGACTTTACCGGTACCAACCCCGCCATTCGCAATACCCAATATGGCGCGCTGAAAATCAAGGATGCCATCGTCGACCGCTTCACCAAGCGCGGTCACGTGCGTCCTGACGTGGACAAGAAGTCGCCGGATATTCGCATCATGGCGCACCTGGGCAAGGGCAAGGCCAATATCACGCTGGACTTGTCAGGCCCGGCGTTGCACCAGCGTTTCTATCGTCAAGGCACCGGTGAAGCACCCCTCAAAGAGAACCTGGCCTGCGCCATGATTGCCCGTAGTGGCTGGGCCGGTGAGCCCATGATGGACCCTATGTGCGGTTCCGGTACCTTGCTGATTGAAGCGGCCTTTATCGCCGCCGACATGGCGCCTGCGCTGCGCCGCGAGCGCTTCGGTTTCGATCGCTGGCTGCAGCACGATAGCGAGCTGTGGCAGAGCCTGATGATGGAAGCGCAAGTGCGTGCCAAACGCGGCATGCAACGTTGCGAGGTGAAACTATTTGGTTGTGATGCCGATTCACGTGTGCTGCTCAAAGCTCGCGACAATGCCAAAGCGGCCGGTGTGGCCCATCTCATCACCTTCAAGCAGGCCGATGTCACCAAGCTGGAAAACCCGCTGCCGTTGCCTGCCCCTGTTGAAGGGGAAGAAGGTCAAGGGGAGGCCCGCCAGGTCGGTATGCTCATTTCCAACCCGCCTTATGGCGAGCGTCTTGGCGAGTTCCCGGCGCTGTTGGAAGTGCACCAGGCCCTCGGCGATGCCCTGCGTCGCAGCTTCCAGGGGTGGAGAGTCTCCATTCTTTCCGCATCCCCCGAACTGCTCAGCTGTCTGCGCCTGCGCGCCGATAAGCAATATCGCCTGTTCAACGGCGCCCTCGAGTGTCAGCTGCGCAATTATCAAATCGCACTGGACTCCGTGGCTTCCCAAAAAGAGGTGGCACAGGACTTTGCAAACCGTCTGCGCAAGAATCTGAAAACCCTCGAGAAATGGGCCAATAAAGAGGGCATCGATTGCTATCGCATCTACGATGCCGACTTGCCGGAATACAACGCCGCCATCGACCGCTATCAGGACTATCTGGTGGTGCAGGAATATGCCGCGCCCAAGGACATCCCCGCCCAGAAGACCCGTCAGCGTCTGCTCGACATGGTTCAGGCCGCCATCAAGGTGACTGGCATGGACGGCGAGAAGGTGATCCTGAAGGTGCGCGAGCGTCAAGAAGGTAAACAGCAGTATCAGAAGCTCTCCGAAGAGCAGCACCGGATGGAAGTGCAGGAGTACGGCGCCCGGCTGTGGGTCAACCTCTACGACTATCTGGATACCGGCCTGTTCCTCGACCACCGTCAGACTCGCCGCATGCTGGGCCAGATGGCCAAGGGCAAGCGCTTCCTGAACCTGTTTGCCTACACCGGTAGTGCTACCGTGCACGCAGGTCTTGGCGGTGCCAGCGAGACCACCACAGTGGACATGTCCCACACCTACCTGAACTGGGCACAGGACAATATGCGTCTCAACTCGCTGGTGGGCCGTCAGCACAAGTTTGTCCAGGCAGATTGCCTGAAGTGGTTGTCTGAAGCCGATGATAAGTACGACCTCATCTTCATCGATCCGCCCACCTTCTCCAACTCCAAGCGGATGGACGAGAGCTTCGACGTACAGCGCGATCACCTGTTGCTGATGCAGCACCTGAAGCGCCTGCTGGCGGCGGACGGCACTCTGGTCTTCTCCAACAACAAGCGTCACTTCAAGATGGATCTGGCCGGTCTCGAGGCCACTGGTCTCAAGGCCCAGAACATCACCCAGAAGACGCGACCGAAGGATTTCG
The DNA here is from genome assembly GCF_040908495.1 of Aeromonas sp. R1-1. Classification (NCBI taxonomy): domain Bacteria; kingdom Pseudomonadati; phylum Pseudomonadota; class Gammaproteobacteria; order Aeromonadales; family Aeromonadaceae; genus Aeromonas; species Aeromonas sp. R1-1. The sequence continues at coordinate 35,936 of NZ_JBFODV010000142.1, forward strand.
AGCGCAACCAGCACATCCACAACTGCTGGATCATCACCCATGCACCGGAGCAAGGCGAGGCGTGATGCTGACCCTGTTTCATACCGACGGTTGCCACCTGTGCGAGCTGGCCTGGGCGCTGGTGGAGGAGGCAGGTCTTGCCGCCGCCACCCGCCAGTGCGACATCATGGATGATGAGCAGTGGCTTGCCGCCTATCGGGTGCGCATTCCGGTGCTGCGTGACGAAGCAGGCCGCGAGCTCGGTTGGCCCTTCACGCTGGCCGAGCTCAAAAGCTGGGCCGCCCGTCAGGGGTGAGAGTGATTTGACGATAAAACGGGGGCAGACCCAGTCTGCTGCCCGTTTTTTTCATATGAAATAAGGAACACACATGGCTCTTTTAACATTGCACGGCGCATGTCTGTCGTTCAGTGATTTCCCGCTGCTCGACAATGCCGAATTGACCATCGAGCGGGGCGAGCGCCTCTGTCTGGTTGGCCGCAACGGGGCGGGCAAGTCCACCCTGATGAAGGTCATTGCCAGCGAATTGCCGCTGGACGACGGGCGTCTGGTGCTGCAGCAAGATTTGAAAGTGACCCGCCTTGAGCAGGATCCGCCTGCTTCCAGCGAGCTGACGGTGTTTGACTATGCCGCCGAAGGGCTGGCGGGGGTGGGGGAGCTGCTCAAGCAGTACCACCACATCTCCATGGAGCTGGCGAGCGATCCGTCAGACGCCAACATTCGCAAGATGAGCGAGTTGCAAGAGCAGCTCGATTATCAGAACGGCTGGCAGTTCGAGACCCGCATCAGTCAGGTGTTGACCCTGCTGGGACTGGATCCCGACGTGACCCTCGATAGTCTCTCTGGCGGCTGGCTGCGCAAAGTGGCGCTGGCCCGTGCGCTGGCCTGCGATCCCGACTTGTTGCTGCTCGATGAGCCGACCAACCACCTGGATATCGAAGCCATCAACTGGCTGGAAGATTTCCTCAAGGATTTTCGCGGCGCCATCGTCTTTATCTCTCACGATCGGGAGTTCATCCACAAGCTTGCCACCCGGATCATCGATCTCGATCGCGGTGCCATTACCTCCTGGCCGGGCAACTACGACGAGTACCTGCAGGGGAAAGAGGAGTGGCTGCGGGTCGAAGAGCTGAAAAATGCCGAGTTCGATCGCAAGCTGGCCCAGGAAGAGGTGTGGGTACGGCAGGGCATCAAGGCTCGCCGTACCCGTAACGAAGGTCGGGTGCGCGCCCTTGAGGCGATGCGGATGGAGCGCTCCCAGCGCCGCGAGCTGCAGGGCAAGGCCAAGCTGCAGCTGGACGAGGTCAATCGCTCCGGCAAGCTGGTGTTCGAGACCGAAGGACTTGGGCTGGACTTTGGCGATCGCACCCTGTTCAAGGGGCTAGATCTGCAAGTGCTGCGCGGCGACAAGATTGCGCTGGTCGGCCCCAATGGCTGCGGCAAATCGACCCTGATCAAGCTGTTGCTGGGGCAGCTTGAGCCGAGCCGTGGTACCGTCAAGGGGGGCACGAATCTGGAGGTGGCCTACTTCGATCAGTACCGCGAGCAACTTGATCCCGAGCAGACAGTGGTGGACAACGTCGGGGAAGGCAAGCAGGAGGTGATGGTGCGTGGCCGCTCCCGTCATATCCTCGGTTACCTGCAGGACTTCCTGTTTGAGCCCAAACGGGCCCGGACCCCGGTCAAGGCACTCTCCGGTGGCGAGAAGAACCGGCTGCTGCTGGCCAAGCTGTTCCTCAAGCCCAGCAATTTGCTGATCCTCGATGAACCGACCAACGATCTCGATGTCGAGACCTTGGAACTGCTGGAAGAGCTGCTTTCCGACTACCCCGGCACCCTGCTGCTGGTGAGTCACGATCGTCGCTTCATCGACAATACCGTGACCGGCTGCTGGCTGTTTGAAGGGGATGGCCGCATCAGCGATTACGTGGGTGGTTACGCCGATATGATGGCGACCCGCGAACAGCAGAACGCTCAACAACAGGCCAAGAGTGCACCGGTCAAGGCGCCCGAGCAGGTCGTTGCCGCCGCGCCAGAAGCGCCGAAGAAAAGCAAGAAGCTCTCCTACAAGCTGCAGCTTGAACTGGAAGGGTTGCCTGCTCGTCTTGAGCAGCTGGAAGCCGATCTGGATGCGCTGCAAAGCGAGATCAACCAGCCTGGGTTCTTCTCGCTGCCGGCAGATAAAACCCAGCCGAAACTCGATGCGCTCAATGCCGCTGAAGCCGAGCTGGAGCAGGCATTTGCTCGCTGGGAAGAGCTGGAAGGACTCAAAAATCAGGAGTAAGTTCCCTGTAATTAAAACTTAATCCAGTTCAGTGCCTTGTGTCACATAGCCCGGTTAGGGTGGAAGTTTTTGTTTGACCGAGTGCGCTCGCAGGAGTAAAGATGAAAGCGACCGATGCAGAATTGGTCGCTTTTTTTGTTCCACGAAGAGGGTCGTAGATGATGAAGAGACAGAAGCGGGACCGTCTGGAAAGAGCTCGTGCTCGTGGTTATCAGGCTGGCGTGGTCGGCAAACAGAAAGAAGCGTGTCCGTATCAATGCCTGGATGCCCGAGGGCATTGGCTTGGTGGTTGGCGTGACGCCATGGAAGGGCGGGGCTCAGGCCTCTTCATGAAGTAGCAGGTACTTCATCACTCATTACAAAAGGAAAGGGGCCGTTGTGGCCCCTTTGCGTTAATGCTGTTTTACCACCAATCAGAGAGATCAGAATGCGGTGGTATCTTTGAACAGGCCCACTTTCAGGTCGGTGGCGCTGTAGATCGGACGGCCGTCGACTTCGACCACACCATCAGCAATTCCCATCACCAGCTTGCGGTTGATGACACGCTTGAAGGTGATCTTGTAGGTCACTTTCTTGGCTGTCGGCAGGATCTGGCCGGTGAATTTCACTTCACCTACGCCCAGAGCACGACCCTTGCCGGGGCCACCTTTCCAGCCAAGGAAGAAGCCAACCAGCTGCCACATGGCGTCCAGACCGAGACAGCCAGGCATCACAGGATCACCCGGGAAGTGGCAATCGAAGAACCAGAGATCCGGAGTAATGTCGAGCTCAGCCAGGATCTCGCCCTTGCCGTGTTCGCCGCCGTTGTCATTGATCTTGACGATGCGGTCCATCATCAACATGTTGGGGGCAGGCAGCTGACTGTTACCCTCACCAAACAGTTCGCCACGGCTGCAAGCCAGCAGCTCTTCACGGGTAAAAGAGTTCTTGCCCTGTTCGCACAGGGAAAGGCGGGCTTCCATGGTGGTATTGTCTACGGTCACGCGGTATTTCCTTCAAATGGGTCAAAGCCGGGCCAATTTAGCTTACAGTTGTTCGCTAAACAACTCCGATCACTTCATCAGCGGCCAAACAGGCGCCCCAGCAGGGATTGCAGCAGTCCGACTTTGGCAGTGGAGCCGTTCAACTCGTCCAACCGCTCCTGAATACGGCCAAACAGGGTATCGGGCATATCAGGCTCACCGGCGACACAGCCAGTGAGCAATTCGATGGCCTCTTCCACATGATCCACCGGGTGGATGTGGAACTGGCCTGCTTCAACCGCTGCAATCACCTCGTCAGAGAGGTTCAGCTGCTGGATGTTGGTGCCCGGCAAAATGATCCCTTGCTTGCCAGTGATGCCGTGGATTTTGCACACCCGGAAGAAGCCTTCAATCTTCTCGTTCACGCCACCAACGGCCTGCACATTGCCAAACTGATCGACCGCACCGGTCACGGCGAAGTGCTGATAGATAGGCTGGCGGGCGAGGGCAGAGAGCAGGGCACACAAGCCGGTCAGTGAGGCACTGTCGCCATCAATTTCGTGGTAAGACTGCTCGAACACCAGATTCGCCGACAGGGGGGAGGGGTTCTCTGCACCAAATTTGTTGGAGAGATAGCCGTGGATAATCATCATCGCCTTGGCGTGGATATGACCGGCCAGCTCCGCTTTGCGCTCGATATCCGCCACATCGCCATCACCAAGGTGTACGGTCGCGGTGAGGCGCACCGGCTCGCCGAAGTCATAAGGGTGACCGGAGACCTGAATGACCGACAGGCCGTTGATCTGGCCAATCTCTTCGCCATCGGTTTGCAGCAGGATCTGGCCGTCGATAACCCCCTGATCGGACTGCTCAACCAGATAGTTGAGGCGGTAATCCTGCTCTTCCAGTGCGCCGCGAATATGCTCGTCGGTGACCACATCAGATTCCAGCTCCCGGGCCAGACTGTCAGCCACCCGCATGATGGCGGAGAGTTGCACTTCGGAGAGCGACAGCCACTCCTGATGGTCACAGAGGCGGCTGGCATGACGACAAAGGGCGGCGAGGGCGGCTGGCGTGAAGTCCAGCAGACTCCAACGCTGGCGCAGCCAAGCCAAGTACTGCAGAAATTCCTGCAGATCCTCTTCAATATTCACCTCTGACACCAGATCCGCGCGCAGGAAGATGCGTTCGGACATATCCCGATCCAGCATCTGGAACTCGGCCACGTCCAATCGGTCACCGACCAGGATCAGCTTGAGCTTGATAGGGGTTGCTTCAGGCGCGAAGAAGGGGGTCAGAGTTTTCCCTTCCTGATAGGCGTTCCAGTCCAGCTCGCCTTTTTGCATGGCATTTTTCAGTTTGAACCAGAGGTGCGGCTGATCCAGCAGCTCGTCCAGTTGCAAAATGAGGTAGCCGCCGTTGGCTTCGCGCAGCAAGCCGGGCTCCAAAAGGTGCTGGTTGGCATAGACAGAGCCTTGTTCTGTCTGGTAATTGATGGAGCCAAACAGGGTATCCCAGTTGAGATCACGGCCATAAATCACCGGCGCTTCCTGCGCTTCGTGATGGATCAACAGGTTGATCAGAATGGGGTGCTGGAATTCCAGACCCAATGCCACGTGAGCCGCCAGGTCGGAGAGGAAATCATCGATTTTCGGATCATTGTTCTGCTTGCGCATGATGCGGGTCACGATGCGTTCGGCATCGAGATGGTGGCTCAACAGCTTGAGCAGCTCGCCAACCATTTCGCAAAACTCAACGCCGGTGCCCGGTTGCAGGCGCAGCCAGATAGGCTTGTAGGGGTTGTTCAGATTCTCGGTGTAGCAGAGATCAAACAGGTCACCATCCTTGCCATTGGAGTCGGCAATCAGCGTCTGGCAAACGCCTTCGTAATCTGCGCCGGGGAACCCGTTAAGCAGCATGACCGGACAGTCACCATCAAAACTGGCAAGACGTTTGATGCCGGAAATGGCTCTGGGTTGCAGCGCAGCAAAGGGGATAGGTTCAAGCTCGCTAAGCTTGGTGAACTGTTCAATAGCAAAAGCGGGTTTTAATTGTTCTGATGTTAATTCAGCCACTTAAGACATCCGGTCGAAGATAGGATCAATTGTTGCCATTATACACAGTTCAATAAGTGGTGACAGGAAACAAGATACTTTATTTAACATAATATGCATTATGCGCAATGACGGATGCAGGAGGACGGAATGAAGAGAACTGAACAATGGAGCCGCTTTGATGTGGCTGACGGCTTGGCCACTGAGGCTGATATGGTTGCCTATCTGCAGGCAGCCCTTGAAGATGGTGATCCGGCGCTGCTGACAGCGGCGTTTGATGATGTGGAGCGTGCTCGCGCTAAACTACGTGGCAAACCGCGCTACACACTGGAAGAACTGCTGGCTCAGTGTGACCCCAATGTTATGTCACTAGGTGAAATGGATTGGGGCCAATCAGTGAAGAAAAGCGAATAAATGCTACTTAACCAAGGACCAACTCTTACCCCATTCGGTTACAGTTTTCCCGCTTCGGCTCTTTTGCAGCGGATAGAACATTCTTTGATACTTTTTGCCTTCAAACTCAACAATCTCTTTGCTTGATGCATAAGGAAAAGCAGCATCAAGTCTGGCGGAAAGCTGCTCTGATTCAGACATGGATAGCAAACCATCAGCTTTCATTTGTTCGGGTTGTTACCATCATAGTTATCGGAACGGCGTTGCCAATCCTGCAAGTCGGATTCGGCTTTTTTTAAGTCTTCAAGAGTATACATAAATGCACCAATTATCAGAGATGCCGATAACCGTGTTTATCGGCATCTAATGAGAAAAGCTCCATTACCAACCGGTTACAGTGCTTGGGATCTGTAAAGCAGCACCTTGCTCTTCTCGGACACTTGAATCCTTTGGTAGCTCTACGGCAACAGTGAACTTTACCCTGCTAGTTTGCTGATATACGTCGTTCCCTTGGGTCTTTCCACCAAGGCTCAAAACGTTGATCACTGACAGCCTAGCCCCTGCTTCTGATTGCTGACTCTCAGTTACAACAAGCGCAACATCAAAATCTATATTGGTAAGACGTGGAGATCTTGATGATGATGCAATGTGATCATGAGGGTTCACTCGCCCTCCCAGGCTGGCAACATCATCAGACGCATTGGATACGCCTCTGGCTATTTGTTGAATAGCCGATTGAACAAATTCCTCTAGCTGCATCACGATACCTCGAGTCAGATTCTCTATTGAGCGGCATGCTCCATACGGATATTAGGGCTATTGCTTGCAAACCAAGCCTTTACTGACAAAAAACCTTCTTGTAAGAGATAGCGCCCCTCCCCAGTGACCAGGGTATTAAGGCAATCACAAGGAGCAAGGGGCTGGAATATTGGTGACAAATCAATGGAATTGAACAAGGCCCCTATCTGGCGATAAAGGCCTTGTGGTACGTGAATCAATTAAATCAGGCGGCCCAACCGGCGCTTTCATTTTGGCATGGGGTGCTGGTCAGGCACTGGTTCCTGACTACTCCATGGTTCCTTGAACCGATTGCCATCCCGGATCAGTAAAAATAACCGCACCTGCTTGGATGAGACATTAATGACTCAAGGCTTGTTCTAAAGATGAACAGTAAAGTTCAGGGTAATGTCTCACTTATCGTGAATATTTAGGAATGTCATCTCTCACTTCGCTACTTAATCTGTCCAACGGTTTTTGCTGCGCACTCTCATGACGTTCACTGTTGCTGGTGTGCAGGTATTTCGAAGTGGTGTCGATGCTGTCATGTCCTGCATCGGCTTGTACGTGGGAAAGCGGTCGACCGTGCAGGTTGATGTCATGAGTGATCCCGGTGTGACGGATCGCATGGGGAGAGAGTTGCCGCATTTCAGCCGCATCCTGGACAAATCCATCCTGCTCTGCCAATTCTGCGCCTTTACCGATGATCACCATGATCAAATCCCGTAGCTGGCGAATTCCCAGGTTGGCGTTTAGCTCACCCTGCTCGCGGCCGTGGGCTGCCGCTTTATGGCGAACGAACAGCGGTGTCTGTTCATCCGGTGTTGGCAAGGGAGAGAGACCGAGGAAGCGGCGGTAGCGTTCGAGTGCCGCCAGCAGCGCTTGGGATACCGCTACGGTACGCCGTTTGCCCCCTTTACTTTGCGGAATAAAGTAGCCCCAGACGCCGGTTTTGCGATCCCGCCTGAACTGCCCCATCACAGGGGTAAAGCCTGGCCGGGCTGCAACCTCAGAGATCCGCAGATAGCAGGCGTACATCAGAATAGTGAGAAAACGGCTGCGCTCGTGTTGCTCCGGATGGTCGTTGGCAAGGGTGTCGGCGGCCTGCATCACGTATGACCACTGCAACTCGCTGAAGGCATGCACCTGATCATCGGCCTCCTGCTGTTGCGGCCGTTTGACCCGCTGCAGTAGCAGAGCGGGATTCCTGTCCATGTACTCCTCCTGGATCAGGAACTGGAAGAAGGCCGACAAGATGGCGAGCTTGGTCTTCATCGCCTGCTCGCTAAGACGATAGGGCAAGGTGCGGCCCAGTTCCCGCTTGCCGAGGAACGGTCGCCATTGCGGATTGGGCAACCGCTCTCCCCACTCCTTGTCGAGGACAAATTGCGCTACGTTGCGATAGGCGATCAACTCGTCAGGGGGGGACTGACAGTAGTCGAGATAGCGGATCATGATGCGGCGAGTGAGATCTTTCGGGCTGATGGCCGCCTCTCGAAAGCACCAGTGCAAAAAAGTGGTCAGTTCGCTGCGATAGGTTTTGTAGTTGTTTTCGCTGTTGCGCTGCTCCAGTAGCCAGTCGACCGCCAGTTCGTAAACCAGCCCGGCATCAGGCACATCGTTGAGGCTGAGGTTGGCAAGGTACTGATTGACCTGCGGATTGCCAGCTTCCAGATAGATAAGGCTGTCAAACAGCGGCATGGCTGGCGGCAAGGATAATGGTTGTTGAGTCATGGTGTTGCTTGTTGATGCTGAGATGAATCGAAATGAGCCTGTGAGCCGAGTTGATAGAAAAGGGCTCGTGATACATGAATGCTGCTTCTATTGGGATTGGTACTGCCTTTTGCTGTTGCTGATTAAGGTCACGGGGAGCGATCTGGATAACGTTCTCTCCACTGTTTGCTCATTATTTCCTCATAGATCTGGTTAATGTCGCTCAGTGGTGCACGCTATTCAGTTATGCATTGGATATGCACCATTGTTAAAAAATTCTCGGGGTAAATAGCCGTAAAAATGGTTTTAAATGCAAATAAAGTGAATGCATTGAGCCATTTATCCCGAGAAATAAGGTCTGTGCAATCAGGCCACCTGCTTTAGTGGCTTCTCCTTGCGCTTGGCCGCTGGGGCCTCTTCCTCTTTCGTGCCTGCCTGAACCTTGCCGCCACGCAGCAGGGTTTGCAGCACATCACGCTGCTCTGCCAGGTAGAATGCCAGACTCTCTTGCTGCTCTGGCGCCAACTCGATCGGGGCGCCAGCCAACAGGGTCATCAACTCATCGGCCGTATCCAGCAGCTTGTCATAGGCATCGGCCTCTTTTTTGCTGGCAAAGGTCATTTTTTCCACTCCCCCACGAACAACCACATATTTGATCTCGACAGCCATGATGGCCTCCTCTTGGTGATGATGGATAGAGTATATGTATGGATATACAGTGTTGCAAATAACCTCACCGGAAAAGAGTTCGCCGGGGTTTAGCGACAAAAGCCGCGCTGGATCAAGCTGTCTCAAAGTGCCATTTGACTTCCACGCCTGACTGGTCGGATCATGGCCTTATGACGATCGTACGACACCTGTTTATCCTGCTGATGGTAGAGGTGCTGCTCCTCGGGAGTATCGCCCACTTGGTCGTGGGACTCCCCTGGTTGCTGACCCTGCTGTTTGTCGTGTTTGCCCTGCTTGGGTTGCGTTGTCTGGTCGTGCTCGGTAGCTGGCTGTTTACCCGCTTCTACCCCTCCCCGGCTATTGGCCCCTGGCGCAGGGTGAAGATGATGGCGCAGGAGATGCTGGCCTACCTTTACACCTTCACCTTGTTGTTACCGTTCGAGCCTTTGCTGATGGCACCCGATCGGCTGCGGCCATGCCAACGTCCCGTATTGCTGGTACATGGTTACGGTTGCAGTCGCGGTATCTGGCGCACCCAGCGCACCCGACTGGAGGCCGCAGGCCATGTGGTCGCCACCATTACCCTGATGCCGCCATTTGGTCATATCGACGAGATGGTGCCGCTGCTGGCCAAGCGAATTGACGATGTGCTTGCGGCAACCGGTGCCAGTCAGCTGGTGCTGATCGGACACAGCATGGGGGGATTGGTCTGCCGCGACTATCTGGCGGTCCATGGTGGCGACAAGGTGGCGAGCCTTATCACGCTGGCAACGCCTCATCAGGGCAGCCAGCTGGCGATGCTGGGGGTGGGTGCCAATGCGCGGGAAATGGAGCCGGGTTCCGGCTGGTTGCAACGCTTTGCCTCTGTGCCTCTCTGCGTTCCCGGGATCTCGGTGCGTACCAGCCACGATAACGTGGTTATGCCGCAGGAGCGGCAACGGTTGGCGGGAATGGAAGATATCGAGCTGGCGGGGATTGGCCACCTCACCCTGCTCTACTCGCGCCGCACTACGGCGCTGCTGCTCACACTGCTGGCTCGCAATTAGGCCATAAGCAATCATCTCAAACTAAAAGAGCGGGCCCGAATGTTCGGGCCTGCTCTGTTTTTATCTTCCTTGCAACTGCGCTGGCTTAGAAGTGGATCCCCTTGATGAAGGTGGAGACGGCAACCTGGTCGGCGGTGGCTTTGGATTTGTCGCCATCCTTGGGATCGGCAAAGGTGCGGAAGCTGGTATTCATGATGACCTGGGCGACGCGCGGTGCCAGGGCATGCACCACCTGACCAAACACCCCGAGGCGTGTGGCCAGTCGCACATGCTTGTTGATGATGGTATCGCACACCAGATCGGCCGCTTCTTCCGGCGTCATCATCGGCACCTGCTCATAGACCTTGGTCGGCGCGACCATCGGCGTTTTCACCAGCGGCATATTGATGATGGAGAAGCTC